>JAFDAE010000002.1 GCA_019314005.1 Deltaproteobacteria bacterium
CTCCAGTCCTCATTGAGGTAAAACCACCAACTGGAGAGCCGGATGCGGGAAATCCGCAAGTCCGGTTCGGAGGGAGGGGCGATACAAACCAATGTATCGTTCCTACCCCTATAGGGTTGGCCTGGACACTGGATCAAGTCCGGCATGACATTTGATATATTCAATTGCCGTAGTAAGAACAGGTTTTTTGAATGGAGAATGATACTAATGAATAAAAAGGTAGTTGAAAATAACTTCCAAAAGCACTCAGAAATTTCTTTAAGGATTCAACCGTTATGGGAATAAAGCAGATTTTGAAACAGGGTGAAGGATATTCTACCGCTGGTAATTTAGAAGCGGCTAAAGAGTGCTTTCAACAAATATTGGAGACCGATCCGAACCATATCGAAGCTCTTAACAATCTCGGGGTGATCCATTATGCAAAGGGGAACGTAGAGGGAGCTAAAAACTATTTTTTGAAAGCACTTGCCATCAAAGAAGACTATTCGGATGCTTTGCTAAATCTGGTGGATTTATACCAAAACGAAAAGCGATGGAAGGATGCAGCCTGTCAACTGGAAAAGTGTGTTCTGATACGTGAGGATGATTCAGATCTTTATAATCAGCTTGCCATGACCTATTTGGAGTCCGGCAATTTTGAGAAAGCGCGAAGCGCAATGATCAAATCACTTGAGCTGAAACCTGAACAAAAAGATATTCAAGAAGTTTTGGCAACTATAAAGGATAAATTATGCTCAAGGAATAATACATTTTCTTCTGTGGTTAGGAACGCTGAATGTAATAATGGGTATTTAAATATTTTGATCAGAGGCGGCGGTTTTGTAAACAAAGGTGCGGAGGCCATGGTGAAAACAGTTCAGCGTGAAATGTCCAAAAGACTTCCTCGCGTGAGGTTTTTCATGGAAGTACCGCAACACATGGAAGGATTCATTGAGTCAAAAGGATTGACTCCCGTTATTGCAAATTCCAGAGCCCGGTATATGAAACTGAATGGAGTGATCGATGTCAGTGGGTTCGCGCTAGGTGATACTTGGGGGATTGAGGGTTCTCAATATTATCAATATCATAATTCCATTTTTGAGTCTTTTGGCAAGCCTGTCGTTTTTCTGCCGCAGGCGTGGGGACCCTTCACAAATCAATCAATACGCCAGCTGAGTGCAGCCGCCATCAACCTTTCGGATTGTGCATATGCACGGGATAAACGATCGTATCAATATATGAGTGAACTGGAAGGTGTAAACCGACAGAAGATAGGGCTCGCTCCCGATATTGCATATCAGTTCAAAGGAGCATCTAATGCAACCGCAATGCGCATTTTGAAGGAAAATGGATTAATTTCGACTGAGAAAAACATGGTGGGCATCATGCCTAATATGCAGGTCTATGTACGAACGGAAGGGAAGGGGCCAGAGAACAAATATGTCAAACTGCTCATTGATCTCGCGAAATATTTTCTCAACAAGCAAAATTTTTCAATTGTATTAATTCCTCATCAGGTTCAACCAGTTGAAAACCCGGAAATGCCGGACGATCGTTTCCTCTGTGATCTGATTAAGGTCTCACTGGATAATGTGCCGGATGTAGTAACTTTAAGGGACTATTATTCCGCAGAGATACTGAAAGCAATAATCGGGAAAATGGATCTCATAATCGGGTCCCGTTATCATGGCATTATTGCAGCTCTCTCCCAGATGATACCCACCTTGGTTCTTGGATGGTCTCACAAGTACTTTGAGCTCTTGTGCGATGTTGGGATCGAACAGTACATCGCAGACTATAAGAATTTAAACAAAGACGATTTGTTGGCTCTAAGCGAAAATGCATGGCTTAATCGTAAGGAGTTGCGCCACACGCTTGAACAAAAAGTACCGAAACAGGTTTATAAAAGCGCCAGGGCACTCGACCATACGGCATCCATATTTACAAACAGGTATCCGTCATGAAAAAAACCGAAAATATATTTCATGTGGTGGACAAACATTTGTGCACCGGTTGCGGTACCTGTGCAGGTGTTTGTCCGGTTAATGCTATTGAAATGGTCGAGTGGCAGGGAGGGGTATTGCGGCCCGAAATTGAAGGCAGGCTGTGTAAAAATTGTGGTTTGTGCCTCAAGGTATGTCCGGGAATACAGGTTCAACGAACAAAGGTCGGCCTCGGCGATCCTTTTGTCGGCGAAATATCGGCAGCCTATGCAGGGCAAATTACTGATACAAATTTACTTGCGACAGCCCAAAGCGGAGGTGTCGTCACAGCGCTGTTACTGCATGCTCTCGAGGTCGGATATATAGATGCGGCACTGATAACATCACAAAATGTGAATGGTACCGTAAGACCGGTGGTGAAATTAACTGATAAGCCGGATGAAATAATCAGTGCTCAGCAATCGAAGTACTGCCCTGTCGCTCTGAATACTTTTTTGCCGATGGTTCGAAATTCAAACAAGAGAATTGCTGTAGTTGGATTGCCGTGTCACATGCATGGATTATGGAACGTCGGGAAGGAAATTCCGGATTTTCTGAACAATGTGGTGATGCGGATCGGTTTGTTTTGCGATAGAACGCTCACGTACGGTGCGATTGATTCGCTCATCAGAAGCGCGGGATTGCAGGAACACAATGTTGCTGAATTCAGATATCGGAGTAAAAAGTGGAAAGGCTGGCCTGGAGACGTCTATATAAAGAGTAATCGTGGAGAAGAAATAAACCTGCCACGTGAAATTCGTTATGTAATCAAAGAAGATTTTACCCCAGTTCGCTGCCGTCTTTGTTACGATAAATTGAATACGTTTGCAGACATATCTGTTGGAGATTCTTATGGACTCAGTGAATCTGCAGAAGGAATATCGTCAATAATAATCAGAAACGAGAATATCCATAAGTTGATTTTGAGTGCACAGGAATCCGGCAGAATCAAGCTTCAACCTGTGGATCCTTACCGCATTGTATGCGGTCAGGCCATCGAGGAGAGAAGAAAACAATTTACTCTCTTTTCAAGCGCATGGGAAAGAATGGGTTGTGTTTCACCGAAATACAGCCTCAACTATAATTACACAAAAGTACCCGAGACGATCGATTTGTCGTCATATGAAAATGTGCTGAAGTCAGCGCTGATCTCTCATGATAAACAGATCGTAAAAGATGAATATCAAGATGCTGACAATAAACTTTGTGTAAAAACGAAAAATTCTGCAAACGGCAATCGAAAATCTCCCCTCGTTACGGTTTACATGCCAATCGGCAGTGATAGTAGGTTTATCAAAAACTCCATTGAGAGTGTACTCAGGCAGACATATCAGAATCTCGAACTGATAATCGCAGGTGATGAATCAAACAAAAAAGTCAAGAGGCTGTTAAAAAATTTAAAATCAGAAAAAATCAGGTATGTTGAAAAGAAAAAGACTGGTATTCATAATTTTCACTCTTTTATATCCGATCAGGCCGAGGGTGACTACGTTACCCTCCTGGACCCACAAGACGAATATGATAAAAGTAAAATTGAAATAGAAGTCGCTTTGATGCTTGGTTATCCGGAGCTGAATGCGGTCTACTCAAACCTTAACGTAATCGATGGCAACAGTAAGAGTGTTGCGATCGTGTGGCCTTATAATAATCACATGCCTGAAGATCTGAGATTGAAGTTATCACGAAGCGGCAACGGAAGTATTCCCCTGTACTCTATTATGATGCGCAAGCGCCTGGCATGTGATCTGCCGATTCATAATATAACTTCTCTTACACTAGATAATCGACGTATATTGAAACTGTTCGCAAGCAGGAAGATCAAACATGTTTATCTCCCCCTTTACAGATACCGCTGCGTAAGTATAGAGGGCAGAAATATTTCCAAGCGACCATAGAAACCCTGAATCGTTATTATGCGCATCAGATATTTGTATATTTAAAGGCATAAACGCAGATAACTGATAAAAGAAAAATAATCAAAAAATATTCGGAATGACAGCCAGAAAGATGAAATTCCTGCCCATGAGTGCTTGTGGGGATGTGGATGATAAATTCCGGCATGTAATGTGTTTTGATAATGATGTAGATTGCCTGATTTTGTCGACGCTGGCTGGATTGGATTTAGGTGTAATAGAGCAGAAATGAGGAAGAACATGGCACATACGAACAAAAGAGCGAAAATAAAGATATCTCTGTGCATGATCGTAAAAAATGAAGAGTCATGCCTCGGGCGCTGTCTGAAAAGCGTACACAAATATGTAGATGAAATCATTATTGTGGATACCGGATCAGAGGATAAGACAGTAGAGATTGCAGAAAGTTACGGTGCCAAAATCTACCATCATCCTTGGGAAAACGATTTCAGCAAGCACAGGAACCAGTCTCTATCTTATGCGACCGGTGACTGGATTTTGCAACTGGATGCCGACGAAGAACTGTTTGCAGAAGACGGCCCTAATTTAAAAAGAGTCGTTAAAAGCAGAAAGGCGGATTATTATCAATGCATATTTTACGATATGAAAAAGGACGGCTCCGTCCATGGGGCATTTAACCTGATCAGACTTTTCCGGAACGGCATGGGAATGTCCTACACGCGCAAGGTCCATAATCAGCTTTGTCGCGTCGGGACAGGCGCCTATTCAAGATTGCGTATCAGACACTATGGTTACGACCTCTCCAGGGAAAAAATGGAGGCGAAGCATATCCGGACAACGACCCTGCTGGAAGAGATGATCGCGATGAATCCTGAAGACGTCTACAACAGGTATCAGTTGGCAGCATCCTACTCCATGCACAAGGATTATGACAAAGCGGTGGAACATGGGGAATTTGCCCTGAAAATTAGGCGTGAAAAAGGACTCACAGACTCTTATTTCATCAACACTTACTATACGGTTGGACAGGGATACCTTGCTTTGGACGACCTCGAAAACGCCGAATTTACCTTTCTGGAGGCGCTCGATTATTTTGATCTGAATCTTGACGCCTGCTATATGCTGGCTAACATCTATTTCAGGAAAAGGAATGCTGCAAAATGCAAGAACATGTCTTTCCGGTATCTGGAGATTTTAGAAACATTGAAAAAAAATCCGGAAACAATGCGCGGGGTTTATTTCTGCAGTTTTGCTGATTCCCCGAAGATTTACTATGGTCTGGGCTGTGTCGCTTACATAGAAAACGATCATGAAAAGATGGACCAATACTTTCTGCAATCATTCGAAATGGACGCTTGCAAAGCGGAAAAGGCAGTACTTATAGCGCGGTTTTTCCTTGAAGTTGATCAGGATGAAAGGTGTGTAAGATGGCTTACTGCTGCCTACAAGGCGGGAAGTCGCGATAAAGATATTATAGAATATTTAAAGAACCTCTACGAGCAAAGGACAAGCAGAGACGAGACCCTCCGGAAAATTACCGATCTTTTAAAAATCTTTCCCGACTGGGCAGCGCTTTGGAGTGCTTCAGGTGACCTGCAAATCCGGCTCAAGAATCCTGAAGAGGCGGCCAAAAATTTCGAAATGAGTCTAAAGGCCAACCCTAATAATAGTGAGGCTTATTTGAAGCTTGTACCCATCTACGAGGCATTAGGTGATATCTGTCTGGCGACGACTCTTTGTAAAGAACTCTGCCGACGCTTTCCCACTGAACAGCGGGCTTTACTCAGAATGGGGAAACTTCTCCTGAATACAGAACCTGAAGAGGCGATAGAATATCTTCAGAATATCTCCACAGAATCCTTGGGAGAATTTGACCGTTTCGAAACAATGCTGTTGAAGATAAAACTTTTCTGGCGCTTAGAACAAATTGAAAAATTAGTTAACTGCTTAGAGAAACTGATGAACTCTCTCGGCATGGAAACAAATCTTGTGGTCGACTCGATAGCGGATCTGGGAGCGCTTGTCTACGACGTTGCCGAGGTATTTTGTCTCCGTCGGCAATGGCATCCGGCTGAGCAGACCCTGAATCTTGCTGTTCAGATCGCTCCCTCATTATTCGAGCCTGAAAAATTCCAACAGCTTCTGGCAGGTGCGGAACAGTAGACTTCTTTCCTTCGACATCCAGTGGTTCTTTGTCCGGTCATGAGTTATCCTCATACTTTCCAACGATCATGCCGGCGAAGTTGCATCGTTCTCCAGTTACTTGCCAAAATCAAATCGAATTGGGAAAACCAGCCATTTCTCTATTTTCTATAAAAAATTCTAAAGTTAACCATTCCTCCTGTCGATAACACGCTTGAAGGTTCGAGCCGGTCCAAATTATCGGGAAGGGGGTGTATAGGTTTTTAACCAGACAAAAACAGGATCGTAAACCTCTGGCAAGGATGCCAAAAAATCAAAATCGCAAAAAGCGACAAAAAAACACAACATCAAGGAGGATTTAAGAATGGGATTAAGAATTCAAAACAACATCGCGGCAATGAACGCTCACCGTAACCTGATGGTTGCAGATGCCGGAATGAGTAAATCACTGGAAAGGCTTTCTTCAGGCTATCGCATCAACTCCGCCAAAGATGACGCAGCGGGTTTGGCCATCTCTCAGGGATTCCGGGCGAATATCGCATCTACCAAGGTTGCCCAGAGAAACGTCAGCGAGGCAAATGCCCTTTTGCAGACGGCTGAAGGCGCAATGAACACCGTAGGGGATGTTCTTACACGAATGAAGGAATTGGCAACCCAGGCAGCTTCGGCCAACGCTGGATCTGACATTGGCAAGATTTCAGCCGAATACGACACTTTGGTGCTCGAGATTGATCGTATTGCCAACAGCACCGAGTACGCAGGCACGAAACTGGTTGATGGTAACTTTAGTTCCGGCAATACAATGAATGACGGCTCTTCAACATGGGACAGCGCCGCCAACGTGTACGATATTAACGTATCAAACGCAGCGGCAGGAGCGTATACGGTCGCTTATTCGGCAGGTGGTGACATTTTGACAATAACCAAGGGTGGTGTGTCAGAAGATAAGACACTTGTCGATGGTGCTCAGACGTATAATTTTGGAACGTTTGGAATCAGTTTTAAGACAACTGGTGTCGCCGTTGCGGATACTATTGGTGCCGCCATGGCAGGAACGCCCGGTTTAACGGTTGATCTCGGAGCCAACGCCAAGGACTTCCAGGTCGGTTCCAAAGATAATATTTATAATAGGGTCTCTGTGAGTATTGATTCCATCGAGTCCACTGTTCTGGGGGTTAGTGCGGGGGATGTCTCTAGTGCAACGAACGCCAAATCTGCTCTTACAGCAATTGATTCTGCGATTAGCGCCCTGGCCACTTCCCGTGGTGAGATTGGTTCCTATCAGAACCGTCTTAGCTATGCATCTGCAAACCTGTCTAGCACCATAGAGAACTTCACGGCCGCTGAATCGGTCATCCGCGATGTGGATATGGCGGCTGAGATGACTTCATTCACCAAGAACCAGATCCTGCTCCAGTCTGGTACTGCCATGCTTGCCCAGGCAAATATGGCTCCGCAGCAGGTACTGTCACTGTTTGGGTAGGAGCTTAGAGCTCAGAGCTCAAAGCTCTCAGCTTAAGGCTGAAAGAAACCTTTAAACAAAAGACCCGCTTCTGAAAAGAAGCGGGTCTTTTATGTTATTGATCGAAAACAGATCTTACCTATGGGATCTCATTATTTAAACTATTCACCAATTTTCTGTTTCCCTGACCACGGCGAGGTAAAAAGCATCATATCAAGAATGATCTGGCAGAGTTTTTGCTATTTATTAATCATAATGAGTTTATTGAAAGTCAGAAATCGAGTCACTCCCGTGGAGGCGGGAATCCATAACTACTTAAAAGGATTGGGCTCCCGCCTATGTGGGAATGACAGATATACGGAAATTTATACCTTTGCCAAATTAATAGAATACAGCAAATAATCTTAAAGTTTCGGGAAAAAATTGCCGATAACAGTGCTAAAGAAGTAGCGGATTGCCTGCCTGAATAAAGGAGATAGTGAATGTCACTCAGCACCAATTTGATCAGCGGTCTTTCCAGCGGTTTTGACTGGCGGAGCATGATAGATCAGTTGATTGCCATTGAGCATCGTAGAGTGGATATTGTTGAAAACAGAAAGGGCGAGTACGAATCAAAGCTCTCCGCCTTCCGATCTGTAAATACTATGCTTCTGTCCCTGAAAACAGATTCAGTGACACTGGCAAAGAGCGATTCCTTCAATGTATACACCTCATCTTTAACCACGAATTCCGCCAATTACACTGCGTCGGATTTCATGTCCATCATCACAGGCGCCGATGCTGCTCCTGGGTCTCATGCTATTGAAATGACTTCGAGTTCGAGCATTGCCCAGGCTCGCAAGATTTCATCAAAAAGCTTTTCGACCGGCAGTGAGGCATTGGGCTTAACGGGGGAGTTTGTTATCAATGGCAGGGCGGTCAGGGTGGATGACACCGACGACCTGATGGACATTCGCGATAAAATCAACAACGTGAACTCCGGTTCAAACGCCACAGGTATGACAGCATCGATCCTGACAGTTTCCGACACAGATTATCGTCTGATATTGACAAGCGATAATACAGGTAAGGATGCCTTCACTATTTTTGACGCGAGCGCGGATACGGTCAATATCCTGCAAAACACTTCCGCCGGGTTGGGATTTCTTGACGGTACAACCCCCACAATAAAAAATTCCACCAGTGACGGGGCGAAATCCGGGAAGTTTTCCAACAGTGAAGTGGCTGTCGGCTCACTCCTTGGTCTTACCAGCGCCCAGACCGGCACAGGTATAACCATAGGGGGTGGAACGGTCAATATTAACCTTGCCACACAATCGCTATCAACCATTGCCGGCAATATCAACGCATTAAGTGGAGTTTCTGCTTCCGTGGAGAGTATTACCGAAGACGGAACAACGGGTTACTATATAGATGTCAGTGGAACAACCAGTTTTGGTGACAAAAACAACGTGCTTCAGACCCTGGGGATTCTGGTCGGGGGACAGTCTGACGTGTCCGAGGTGCATACCAGCGATACGGCCAATACAAAGATAAGCACTCCCGCAGAATACATTATAGGGACCACCCTATTTAGTGATGTAAATGGTTTTCCAGGTGATCCAGCAGGTCAAAGTGATACCATCACCATATTCGGTACAAAGCATGATGGAACTACTGTTACAGCTTCCGATTTTAACATTTATGATGCTGGTTATAAAAATGTGCAGGCCCTGCTCAATGAAATCGAATCTTGCTTCGGTCTCGATTCAGGAAGTGCAACTATAGTAGACGGCAAAATACAGGTTGCTGACAGCACAGCAGGCGATAGCGAGCTGAGCATATCCATGGTTGCCAACAACGAAGGTGGCGGGAGCCTTGACCTCGGGACCCTTACAGCCACCATTGAAGGTTATACCATGCAGACAAGCGCGGGCAAAGACGCCAGTGTCAAGGTAGATGGCACAACCATAACCAGCTCCACCAATGTCATTACGGATGTCATTTCCGGGGTCACCATTAATTTGAAGAAGATAGAATCCGGCTCACAGGTTGATTTGAACATCTCTCGGGATCTGGACAGCATAAAATCACCTGTTCAGGGCTTTATAGACAAATACAACGATATATTGGGATATATAAATGACCAGTTTGCATGGGATGAGGACACTCAGTCAGCGGGTCTGCTCAGTGGCGACGGGACGCTCTCATCCATCAAGTTAAGTCTCCAGGATGTATTGATCAGTACAATCAAAGACCTTCCAACAGACATGAATGCCCTTTCGTTGATCGGAATCAACTCTGATATGAACGGCGTGCTCTCGCTCAATAACAGTGATTTTACAGATGCCTTGGTCAACGATTTTGACGGCGTGAGAAGGATCTTTATTGCTGAAGGAACTACCACGGACGGTGACGTTTCATATATATCCCACGCCAGAGAGACTGTGGCCGGCGATTACGCAGTAAAAATTACCACAGCGGCGGAACAGGCAACCGTCACGGGGGCGAAAGATTTAAGCGGCGGGATTGCAAGTGACGAGACTATGGTCATTACCCAGGGAAACAGCACGGCCACCATCGCGCTTGATGACACGGGCAACGGAAAATCCATCGACGATATCGTCAACGCGATCAATTCCGAGCTGGATACGGTATATACCGAGATGTGGACAGGAACAGAGGCAAATACCCTGATTGCTGGAGGTACTGCCATTACTTCCAGTACTGTGTGGAGCGACATTAACACAACAGGGGTTCCGGGTAATGATGTTGTTGACGGTGACACCATCTCTTTCTCGGGAAACACAAAGAACGGAACATCCGTATCAGGCACATATACCATCGATGACAAGACTATGGATACTGTCCAGGGACTCTTGTCGGCCATAGAGGACGCCTACGGAAACAATGTCTCGGCGAACATCGATTCCGACGGTAAACTGATCCTTGCAGATAATACGGCAGGGGGCAGCCAGATTGAGATCTCTCTTGATTGTACCAATGCTCATAGTCTTACTTTCGGTACGATGGAAGTCACTACCGAAGGTCGCTATGCCATGGCTATCACCGCCTCAAAAGACTCTAATAATCAGCTCGTACTGGAAAGCGATGACTACGGAAGCGACACAAGTTTTACTATACAGGTAAGCGGCGCCGAGCTGGGTTTGACAAATGGCACACATAGCGGTGTTGACGTGGCCGGGACAATCAACGATGAGGTTGCCACCGGCTCAGGGCAGGTCTTAACCGGAGACGCGCCGACAGAAGGGGGAACAACAAGCGTGGAGGGGTTATCCGTCAGGGTCACGCTTACACCTGACCAGTTGGCCTCTCAAGGGGAAGGCCAGGGCAATGTCAAAATAACCATGGGTGCCGCTGAAAAGTTTAACAGAGAATTATACAGTATTACTGATCCGTACGACGGCTACGTGGCCTTCAAACAGACTTCACTTCAAAACAGCATCGATAATTTCAAAACCCAGATCGAAAACATGGAGGCATTTCTCAACCGTAAGACAGAATCGATGATTAACCGCTTTGTGTCCATGGAACTGGCATTGAGCCAAATTCAAAGCCAGAGCGACTGGCTTGCCGGCCAGATCAATGCCTCTTACAGCGGATGGGGTTGGTAGTAAGGTCAGGGACTTGTCCCCACGCTTCTGCGTGGGGATGCATATATATCGACTATAAGGAGGACATACTTTCATGTATGAGAATGGTATTAATGCTTACAGGCAGACAAATGTGATAACGGCGGACCCCGGAAGGCTGGTGCTGATGTGTTACGAGGGTGCAATCAGCAGTCTGAGGATTGCGAAGGAAAAGTACATTTCCAAAGAGTACGAAGCAAAAGCGGGAGCCGTTCAAAAGGCACAGACCATTATAAACGAATTGATGCAGGCGCTTGATTTCAAAAAAGGGGGAGAAGTAGCTGGGAATCTGGAGGCTCTCTACAATTATATGCTGCGCCGCATAGCCGAGGGAGATGTAAAAGGGGACGTTAAGCTCTTTGATGAAGTAATCCTAATGCTTGGTGACCTTGAATCGGCATGGAAAGAGATATCTTGTACCCCTGAAAAGCCTCGTTTTATCCATGATGCCGGTCAGGGAATGCCCGCGGCTTCAAGCGCAGCCGGAGCGTATTAAAATGGACAGAGACAATAATATCGAACAGGCATGTAATCTTTCAGACCTGTTAGAGGGGAAACTGGACGCTTTCAAGTCCTTTTTGTCAGCCACCGCGCTGCTGAAGGATGCCGCCGATCTTCAGGAGACGGAAAAGATTGAGACTCTTATAGCAAAGCGCGAAAACTGCATGAAAGTTATTGGAGAGATTGATGGTCGGATAAACAAGATCAGGAATTTCATGCCGGCTCTGCCCGGTGGAGCGGTGGAAAGAGTGAGAGCGATCACAAAATCCATTGATGATACCGTCGCGGAGGCGGCGTTTTTGAATAAAGAATTTGAGACAATATTCATGTTTCACCATAACAATTTAAAAGGCAGGTTGTCAAAAACCCATCACAGCCGGGACGGCATAAAGAACTATGCGCTTGGGGCTTATGGGGAGAATCAGCCCAGATTTCTGGATGTTAAATCATGAAGTTAACAATTTTTGTAGAGAGGGGAGGTATTCTCTCGTTCCCACGCTGGAGCATGGGAAACAGGTAAACGATTGTTAAAGTTTTTTCCCAAGATGTCGATAACGTATTTAAAGCTCAGGGACACTTAGCTTGGACTGGAGGTATTGTAAAATGGATATCAGCATAGACAAAATTGGTGTGGAGCCCTTGAATATACCGGAAGATTCGGTGAACAAGCCCGCTGCTTCCGTGAGTCCACATGAGGAAGAAAACCACGAAAAGGTATCCGAATCTGAGTCAGGCGGATCTGTCAGCAATCAACAGGCAAGAGAGTTAACGGAACAACTCCAGGGATACATAGACAGGATGAATATAAACATAGCCTTCTCCACATACGGGGAAAAGGATAAAAATATCTCAATTATCGTGTCTGAAAAAGAAACAGGAACACTAATCCGTGAGATCCCGCCTGAAGAGTTGCAGCGATTGCATGTAAAAATGGAAGAACTTGCCGGTATGATTTTTGACGGAATGGTTTGAGGTTCGTGACTATTAACGGAACCAGACTGAATCTATTTAAACCGAAGGCTGAAGAAGGGGCACGAAGAACACGATTGCTGTGCACCCATCTGACCAGTCACTGAGGATCTTTATAAGTTTTCAGATTCCCTGTTTTTCGCATCGGAGCTAAGTCTGAGGAGTTCTCTCTGCCTTTTAAACACGTACCTGACAATCATTTCTCGATCACCTTCAGACAGTTCCGCAAATCGGACAGAAACATCGTATCTGTTTTCCGGGCCTGATTCTGCGGACGACGTTACTTCTCCAAGCACATTTATCCATGTCCTGGAGACTAAAGGGAGAAAAACCCTGAGCGCAATAATGTCGCCAATCGAAAAATTCCGATTTGCAACGAATCTCATTCCGGAACCACTGATGCTCACACATTCACTGCCGGCGGACACGTATCTTTCAGAGTCTCTACTTTCCAGTATATTCAGAATGCGGTCTATTTTCAAGTTTGCCTGATATATAAGATTGTAAAGTAACTCTGAATTAGCTTCTTCAATTTCGGGCGCTTTAAATGGTTCACCAAAGATATTTTTAAAGATAATTTCCGGTTTGTTTTCGCAACTTTCGTAATCTCCCTGTGAAATCTTCCGGTAATCAACTCTCAGCATGTCATCCACTCTTACATATCCTCTTTGGCTTACCCTGATTGTTTTGACTTCCGGGAAATCTTCCAAATCGATAACACGATAATGTGTGTCTTCTTTTGAAACGTAAATATCTGTACCGGCAGAAAGCGTCATTTTTTTGTCATCTATGTCAAGCTTAATGACGGTTACTCCATCCGGGGAGCTTTTCACATAACCTTTTGTACGCACCGTATTGCCGCCCGAGATAAATTTAACCTCCACGGTTTCCGGTTTGACTTCAAAACATGTATCTTTATTGATATCCATGAATCGACGTAATTGCAGTTTCTATGCCAGAATTAGGTCAGGGGGCAGGGAACGAGACAAACGGTTTACGGTTATTGGTTTACACTATTTTCTTTGATCAACTGTAATCTGTCAAGCGTTACCCCAGCCCCCCGATTCAACGAATGCGTCCACAATATTCTTATCAAACTGAGTATTGCGATTTCCTTGCAGTTCGCCTATTGCATCATCTATTCTCATAGCCTTTCGGTAAGGACGATTGCTCGTCATAGCATCGAAGGAGTCCGCCACACTTAAAATCCTTGAAAGAAAGGGGATATTTTCACCCGAGAGCCCATCGGGATACCCCTTGCCGTCCCACCTTTCATGATGATGGCGGATGATCTTTCTTTCAGTATCTATAAGCACAACCGGTTTTAGGATATTTTCTCCGATAATCGGATGATCTTTAATTGTGGTATATTCTTCATCCGTCAGCCGACCCTCTTTAAGGAGTATTTTATCCGGCATGGCGATCTTTCCTATGTCATGTAGTATGCTGGCTATCCTGAGAGATTCAATCTCCTTTTTCGAACATTGTAAGGCTTTCGCCGTTTTAACGGCTAGTTCCGTTACATGCATTGAATGTCTCTCGGTGTAATTGTCTCGAAGATGAATCGAAGTGATCAATGACTTGAAAGTATCAAGGATGTTGGCGTATAAGCTTTCATACAATATTTTATTTTCCAAGTTCAGAGATGCTCTTTGCACCAAAGTGCGAATATAGCCAAGGTCCTCTCGGGTGAATTTTCCTCCATCTCTTTTGCTTGTTAAACCCAGCACGCCAAAGCCTCTGCTTCTTATCATCAGGGGGGCACAGATTACAGAGCCTCGAAATTCAGTATTATCAGAGCTCGCAAGAGACGCCTCTCTGTTCCGGACAACTTTTCTGGATATTATGTCAAGCGGGGGTGGAATTTTGTTTTCGCGGCAATAACTGCTGGCGGAACCTCTGGCAACTCTGAGATGAAATTTATCATTCTCATCATCGAATAACGCTAAAAAACAGCCTCCTCCACCGGTTATCTTTAAGGCGAGCAAAGCAACTTCCTGAAAAATATAACCGTTTTTACTGCTCATATTTTCGATTGAGTCATATATGTAATCTATCGTGGACAGTTTTCTGATTTTATCGCTTAAATTCGCATGATCTATCACTTGCGACCTCGTTAAATGGAAGAATTGTTCTTCAACTCAACCACTCAACTATTTGAAGAGGTCTGTTTTAGCAGGACATCCACAAGGCTGTATGAGATTTTGTCGAAGGCTTCCTTTTTATTATTTTCAGATGACAGGGTTACAATATCGGCACATTTATTCAAGTTTTCAGGTTTACGGCGCACCGGATTTTCCATTCTGGTCTGTTTGCTGTATGCCTTAAGAACGCTCTCTACCCGATAAGCTGATATTGTCATGGCACATCTCCCACGTTACGAGACCTTATGAAAAATTGAGCTTTCAAAAATCTCCAGATCTGGTTAGATAATCGGCAAAAAGATTTAGAACTTTAGACAAATTTTTATGTTTTTTTGCGGGTGACAGATAAAGCTTCTACAGTTCTTCGTCAAAAAGTAATTGGTACACAAATTGCTTAGATTGACAGCACGTACTTGTGAAAGGTGTCAGGGATCAGGGGGTCATGGTTGGCAGTTTACAGTTAACCGTTGATCAAAGGAAACAGTGTAAACCGTAAACCGATAACCGTATAGCCCCTTGACAACTACTGAGATGGTGGCGATGACTTTTTTCAGATCAGAGATGCTGCATGGCAGATTCCTTATCCTTCTTGCTTTGACGGCATTATTCGTTTTTTTACCTGTTTCGGGAAGCTCCGGCGGTGATGCTGAAGATGAATATCGTGGTTTTTATGTGGTGTCTTCCTATAAAAATTTTGATGGCGCCGCAGCGCTGGTCGACAGACTGAGGGCGCAGGGCTATGATCCTTTCTGTAAGACAGTGAACATCCCGAAGAAAGGGAAATGGCGTCGTGTATTTGTAAAGCAGTATGGAGATAAAAAAAAGGCATTATTGGCTGGCAAGAAATTAAGAGAAGATGGTGTAATTAAGAGTTTCATAATATTAAAAACCGAACCTGAAGATAAAAGAGCCACGCCTGTTTCGGTAAGCTACGACAATGATGCTGAAAATGAATATTACAGTGCTTGTGTGGCTTCATATAAAAATTTTAATAATGCCGTGGCGCTGAGAGATAACCTGAAAACACAGGGTTATGATTCTTTCTGTGAGACAGTGAACCTTCCGAAGAAAGGGAAATGGCATCGTGTGCTTATAGGGAGGTATAAGAATAAAGGAGAGGCAATGAGCGCCGGGATGGAGGCGGAAGTAAGAGAAAGGGGGGAAATCAAGAGTTTCATAATATTAAAAACCGAACCTGAAGATAAAAGAGCCGCGCCACGCGGGAACACAGACACAGAGGATAATAAAAATACTCCCCCGCGCCCCGCTTTAATAAAGACAGAAATCCTTTTTGTTCCATCTTCAATAAAGAGGGAAACTCCCCCCTCTCCCGCTTCAACAAAAGGGAAAACTGCTCCACCGAATACAGAAGAAATTGCGCCGCCCCGTAAGGCCCGTAAAGCTGAGGCGGATCTAGGTTTGAAGACGGGCGTAAAACTGTATGACAGCGCTATGAGCGATTTTACTGCCGGAAGATACGAAGACGCTTTGGGCAAATTCAAAGAGATAATTAAAACTGAAAAGAATGAAACCGTGCCGAGGCGCATCGCTGATTGTTATTATTTTTTAGGAGAAAAGGGTGATGACCGCTATTTTTCGAAAGCCATTGATCAATACAGAAACATCATCCGGAACTATCCCGATTCAGGGAAGAAAAACGCGCAAGCCACCTACAGGCTTGCCGGAAGTTACAGCCGCCTGAATCTTTATTACGAAGCATTGATGGAATTTGAAAATCTTTGTTCGAAATATCCTGGATCGGACTACATCTCCGAATCTTTATACATGGCGGGTAAAATGTTTTATGAAACAAAGAGATTTAACGAAGCAATCAAGAAGTTTAAAGAATACATAAAAAAATTTCCGGACGGCAAATATATTAAGGCTGCATATTTTAGTGTGGGAGATTGCTATTCCCGAATGCGTCAATTTAATGACGCTGATGTCTGGTACGGCGACGTTTTGGAAAGGTGGCCCGCCTTGGAAGATATTCCGGAAGACACTCTATCGAATCTGGGATCGCATTACTTTCAAGCCGGAAAATACGACGATGCCTTGAGAGTTTTCTTTGTTTACCTGAATTTGTTTCCCGATGGCAACCACTGCAGGAATACTCTCTATACGATCGCCCGCTCCTTTGAGGAAATGGGTCAATCACCTCTTGCCCTTAAAGCGCTCAGTCTGGTGATTGAACGGTATCCCGGAAGCAGAGAAGCCCAAAGGAGCGCGCTCACTATGGCGAATATCGGAGTTTCGTATCCGGAAATAAAATTGCCGACGCATATCTTTCCGGGAATGGATTATTACGAGGCTCCGATTGAGGCGTACGATAAAATGGTGGGAAAACTTTCCGATCTTGATATGAAGGAAGAATTGGTGTTTCGGAAGGGGGAGGCCCTGATAAAAAGCGGAAGGCACAGGGAAGCATTTGATAACTACAGGGTCCTGCTGGATAAATTTTCTTATGGAACATATAGAAAGGCGGGCGAGAAAAATCTCGCGTTAAGCGCGAAACGCCTGATTAACGATTATTATTCAAAGGAGGACTATACCGCTGTTTTGGAGGTATATTTTAATTCCGACAGAAATGTTCTGTTCAGGAGCGGTGATTTTGACACGCTGTTCAAGATCGGCAACAGCCTGAAAAAAGTGGGTCTGGCGGACCACGCTTCCGGATTCTTCGGGGAAATGATCAACATATTCGGGAAAGATAAAAGGATAAAAGAGCTTTTTCTTGCCGCGGCGGAGGTTGATTATGGCAGGGGACATTATGAAGACGCGAAAAAGAGATTGAAGAGACTGCTTAAAGGGAAATCAGCGGCAGATAAAAGGACAGTGGCGGCGGCCGGGAAACTAATGGGGGATATTTCCTGCAAAGAAGGGCTTTTCAAAGGGGCAGCCGGCTTTTACTCGGAAGTTTTGGATTCCGAAGCGGGGGTTGAGGATATTGCGGCTGTCCGTAAAAAGTATGCCGATTCACTGAGAGAGATGGGCTACTATTCATCCGCCCTTATAAATTATGAGAGGGTTCTGAAGGAATGCAAAGGCAGGGCGCAAAAATGTCTCGCTCCTGTGGTCATGGGTTCTTATGAGGGAGCGGGAGATTGCCTGTATG
Organism: Deltaproteobacteria bacterium; assembly: GCA_019314005.1. The sequence goes on from JAFDAE010000002.1 coordinate 17,801, forward strand.
GCAAAGGGAAATACCGGCAGGCGATCCTGATGTACAAACAGTCTATGGAGGGTATTCCCAAGGGCAAACAGAGCATATGGACCATAATCAATATGGCGCGGGGATACGCAAATCTGGGCAATAAACCTGTGACTAATAAATTATTCAGTTCATTAAAAGGTGAAAGCGGTGATGAATTCTGGTCGAGAGTGGCAGATTATTATGCAGCCGGGAATGACCCTGCCGGGCAATAGAAGAAGGGGTCAGGGGTCAGGGGGCACGGTTAATAGTTTACAGTTAACCGTTCACGGTTCTGGAAACCGGAAACCGGAAACCGGAAACCGCAGGCATGGCGCACAGGCAAAGGAGCTCCCGTTTTTACAACAGCCATTTGAGGATTTTGACCGGGCAACCGTAAGATTGCAAAAGGCCTTTGCCGACCTGGAAGGGAAATTTGAAAACATAAACAGGGAACTGGATCGCAAGAACATAGAATTGCAAGAAACCCTGGCGGAGAAAGAGAGGATAAGCAGTTATCTTCAGAACATCCTCGAGAGTCTTACAACCGGCGTGGTTGTGACGGACATGGAAGGAAAAACAACGATGATGAACCGGTGCGCCGAGGCGTTTGCCGGGTTTTCGAGAGAAGATGCCGTGGGAGTAAACGCAAATTTGCTGTTTGAAAACAAAATTTCATCCGATCCGGAAGGCCGCTTCGGCCTCAAGCATTTTGATGGTGGCCTGGGAGAGAAAATAAGACTGAAAGGAAGGATATTGGAAATCTTCGGTTCTGCTGTCAGGACGGGAGATGGGAAGGAGACAGGAAAAGTTATTGTTCTTCGCGATATTACAAGGCTTGAAAAGCTGGAAGAAATGGTAAAGAGGACAGAGAAACTTGCCGCAATGGGTGAAACGGCGGCGAACATTGCCCACGAAATAAGAAACCCCCTGGGGAGCATAGAGCTTTTTGCTTCTTTGCTGATAAAGGATCTGAAAGAGAAAAAAAATCGCGACAGGGCATCTCATATCGTAAGTTCTGTCAGGGATATGGATAATAAGATATCCAATCTGCTTCTCTTCGCGAGAGACCGGAAGCCGCCGATGAAAAAGGTCAATGTCCATAACGCGCTTAAAGAAATTATAGCTTTTTCCGAACAGATTATCAAAAAAGAGAATATTCTTCTCACTGTAAATTATGAAGATGCCGATCCGATAATTGTCGGCAATGCCGAGATGCTGAAGCAGGTATTTCTGAATCTGATGCTGAATGCCATGCAGTCGATGCCGGGGGGAGGGAATCTTTATATCGAAACACGAAATTTCGACGGCAACAATAAAAAGAGGGACTCTCACAACTCAAACGCAGGAATTAGCTTTATGGATGCCGGTTGTGGAATACCCGCCGAAAACATAAAAAAGATATTTGACCCCTTTTTTACAACAAAGGGAAAGGGTGCCGGCCTTGGTCTTGCCATAGTCCACAATATCGTCGATATTCACGGTGGTTCGATAGATGTGGAGAACAACAAAAGCGGCGGAGCGACTTTTAATATTACATTCCCAATAGCAGGGGGCAGGGTTTACGGTTAGCAATTTACGGTTTTCTCGTTCCCAGGCTCCTGCGTGGGAGGGAATGCATACCGTCAACCGTTAACTGTAAACTGTAAACCTTGAATTATGGAGCGCTATGAATACAAAATCAATTCTGGTTGTTGACGATGAACCCTCAATGAGGATTGCCCTTTCCGAATCCCTAAAGAGTTGCGGATATAAAGTTGAAACCTCAGAGAGCGGCGCGGATGCCTTGGAAAAATTTCAGGAGGGTAAATTTGAAGTTGTTATAACCGACATGAGGATGCCCGGGATGGGCGGCATGGAGGTCCTGCGTGGCATTAAAAAGGTTTCTTCCGGGACACCTGTTGTTGTCATAACGGCTTACGGGACGGTCAATACCGCGGTTGAGGCGATGAAAGAAGGGGCAGCGGATTTCATTATGAAGCCTTTTTCGGTAGATCACCTTGAATCGCTTGTTAAAAAAGTGGTGGCTGAAAAAGAGAGGAAGGATGAAGGCGGATCGGGACATGGTTCAAAGGGATGTTTGTCTCGGGGGAAAACGATTATTACAAGGGATGAAACGATGCTCGCCCTCCTGGAGTTGTTAGAGAGCGTATCAAAAAGCAAATCAAGTGTTTTGATACAAGGGGAGAGCGGCACGGGGAAAGAGCTGGTTGCGCGCTATATACACCGGCACAGTGACAGGGTAAACATGCCGTTTGTAGGGGTAAATTGCGCAGCCATCCCCGGCAATCTTCTTGAGAGCGAAATGTTTGGACATGAAAAGGGTGCATTTACCGGCGCGTCCCGGAGGAGATTGGGTAAATTCGAAATGGCTGCCGGGGGGACATTGCTGCTCGATGAAATCAGCGAAATGGATGTTCAGCTTCAGGCGAAACTCCTCCGGGTTATACAGGAATCCGAGGTTGACAGACTGGGCGGAGGGGCTCCAGTGCCTGTGAATGTCAGGATAATTGCCACAACAAATGCGGATTTAAAAAAATATGTCGAGGAGAAAAAATTCCGGGATGATCTTTATTACCGCCTGAGTGTTATACCGGTGAGAATCCCTCCCCTGAGGGAAAGAAGGGATGATATAGTTTTTCTCTGTGAGTATTTTTTGGAGAAGTACAGCCAGCTCGGCGAGACGGCCATGCCGGCGCTGTCGAAGATAGCTGAGCAAATGCTGGAAGGTTATGGGTGGCCGGGCAATGTGAGAGAGCTGGAAAATGTGATTGAAAGGGCGGTGCTGCTGTCCGGCGGTGAGACGATTCTGCCTGAACATCTCTATCTGGAAAGTGAAGGCGAAAAGAGTGGACAACCGGCGTTAAAATCGGTTGCCTCAGAAGACATTACATTGAAGGAAACAGAAAGAAGGCTTATATTTAGAACCTTGGAGAAAGTAAAAGGAAACAGGACCAGAGCGTCGGAGATCCTGGGCATAAGCGTGCGAACCATCCGGAATAAGCTCAATGAATATGGTAAGGGGGTGGAGGTCGGGGGTTAAGGATCAGCGGTCAGTTTGTTCTGGCACGGACATTGCGTAAATACAGCTTACTGTCACCGTTAACGGTTGATCAAAAAAATAGTGTAAACTGTGAACTGTAAACCCTGAAAGGAATAATTATGGATGCGTTATTTGGTAAAACCATAGAGATATTGTCTGAAGTTCTGGATTTTCGATCGGAAAGGCATAAGGTAATAACCTCGAACATCGCAAATATGGACACTCCGAACTACGGGCCGAAGGATATTGTTTTCAATGAAGAGCTGGAGTCCATTATCAACAATAAAGACAGGATAACGATGACCGGAAACAGAGGCAGGCACATGTCCGAACAATCGAATCCCGCTGGCAGGGCCGATTTCGAGGTGATCGATTCCGGGGAAAGGGTCAATCTTGACAGTGAAATGGCAAAATTAACGGAGAACAATCTTATGTATAATCTTACCGTAGAGTTGTTGGCCAGAAAGTTCAGGAGCTTGAATACAGTTTTAAGGGAGGCAAAATAGTATGGAATTTATGCCGGCTTTTCGGGTTTGCGCTTCGGGACTTGCGGCCCAGAGAGCAAAGATGGACGTTATTATATCAAATCTTGCCAACATTAACACAACGCGCACGCCGGAGGGGGGGCCGTACAGAAGGAAAGTCATTGTTTTTTCTTCAGAGCCAGCCGAAGGGAGTTTTGATGATATCCTGCGAACGGTAAGAGTGGAAGATGTTGTGGAAGACAAAGAAAGCGTGAAGATGGTCTTTGATCCGGATCATCCCGACGCGAATTCGGAGGGTATTGTAGCCATGCCTGACATAAATACGGTTACTGAAATGGCAGATATGATCACGGCGAACAGGGCATACGAGGCCTGTGTTGCCGCATTCGACGCGACAAAAAATATGGCGCTCAAGGCCTTGGAACTTGGGAAATAAATAACCGGTTCACGGTTTGCGGCTATCGGTTTACGCTATTTTCTTTGGTTAGCCGTAAACCGTAACCTGTTGATTTCAATATGTGCACGGAGGCGTTTAAAGATGACCAATATGCCGATTCGGGGCGACCTGATGCCCCCAATTTCAGATATTCAAAGAGAAGGCGGCAAAGTCAGGGAAGATGATGGCTCTTTTGGCAAAGTTTTAAAGAGCAAGATCGAGGAAATCAACAAACTTCAATTAGATGCCGACAGCGCTATCGCGAAGGTGGAGCTCAGTGATTCAGGGAGCATTCATGAGGCAATGATTGCCTTGGAAAAGGCAAGTATTTCCTTCAAGACAATGCTGCAGGTAAGGAACAAGATATTAGAGGCATATCAGGAAGTCATGCGGATGCAGGTGTAGGGAACAGGGTCCACGGTTACCGATTTGCGGTTCATGGTTCCGGAAACTGGAAACTGCCAACCTTTTTTTGAAAGGAAGATATGGATTCAGTACTTCGATTTTTTTCTCAACTGGGGGAGGTTTTTAAATCCTTAACCCCTTCGAAAAAATTATCCATTATTGTTGTCGTTGTCATCACTCTGGTCAGTGTCGGGGCATTTGTCGTCTTTGTGAATCAGAAAGAATACAGAACGCTTTTTTCCAGCCTTTCGACTGAGGATGCGGGGAACATTGTTGCTGTATTGCAGGAAAAGAAGATTCCCTACAAAGTGTCCTCCGGTGGCGATTCCATACTGGTCCCTGCCGAATATATTTCTGAATTGAGGCTCGATCTGGCGGCTTCGGGGTTACCCAGGGGAGGTGGGGTGGGCTTTGAAATATTTGACAATAAGAACTTTGGTGTCACCGAGTTTGTGCAGCAGTTGAATTATCAAAGGGCACTCCAGGGAGAATTGTCACGCACGATCAGCGGACTGGATGAGATTCAGCAAAGCAGGGTACATATCGTAATACCCCGGAAATCGCTTTTTGTCGAAGATCAGGCGAAACCGACCGCTTCGGTTATTGTAAGGCGGCAGACGGGCAGGAAGCTCCGGGCATCTCAGGTGGAAGGGATAGCCTGCCTTGTGGCCAGCAGTGTGGAAGGACTCAGTCCGGAAGAGGTAATGATAGTCGACAGTGACGGGAATATCCTGTCAGTGGATAGAAGCGAATCTCAACTGTCGAGGCAAACAGATTCACAAATAGAATTTCAGAGAAATGTAGAAAAAAACCTGGCGAGCGGGATTCAATCTATGCTTGAGAAGGTGGTGGGAAAAGGAAAGGTTGAGGCAAGAGTTTCCGCTGTTCTGGACTTTAGAGTTATGGAAAAAACGGAAGAAGTCTATGATCCTGAAGAGCCGGTGGTGAGGAGTCTGCACCGCAAGAGCGAAAAGTCGGGCACACCTGCCGGTGAAGGAGAAAGCACTGTCAGTCCCATCGGCGAACGCAGGGTAAACGCCGATGGTGCAGGCCGCGAAAAAACAGATGAGACAATCAATTACGAGATAAGCCGGGTCGTCAGCAAGACAGTAATGCCGGTGGGGGAAGTGGAAAAATTGTCCGTGGCTGTGCTGGTTGACGGTATCTACCAAAAAAATGATAAAGGCACTGAAGAGTTCCAGCCAAGATCGAAAAAAGAAATAGAAACTCTGGAAGGTCTTGTTAAAGGGTCAATTGGGTTTGATGTTAAGAGGGGCGATCAGGTAGTGATAACCAGTATCCCTTTCAAAAAAGTTGAATTAGAAACGATTTCTGATGAGAAGGGTTTCTGGAAGGCTGAATCGCTCATGGCCGCTCCACTTATGAAATACATTGCTTTGTTAATAGCCCTGATGCTTGTTCTGTTTTTTGTTCTTAGACCTTTAATCAAGTTTATTTTAACAAAGGACAGGATCAGAGAGGTTGGCGGAAGGGCATTGCCGGCCGCCGCCAGCTCATCTGGTCTGGAGATTGGAGGAGAGATGGATGAAAATCTCAGAGGCGTGGATGTTGTCAGGAATTTGGCTGGTCGGGATGCGCGAAAATTTGCAGAGTTATTGAGAAACTGGCTCAAATAAAGGAAAATTGCATGGGCATGTCAGGGGAAGAAAAGGCGGCGGTACTTCTTTTGTCTTTGGACGAAGAAGTGGCGGCAGATGTAATGAAAAATTTCGCACCGGATGAGATCAGACGTGTCGGAAAATGTATGGCCGGGTTAAGCGGGGTGGCGAATGAAGATATAGGAAGTGTTGCCAGAGAATTTTGCTTGCTTGCCAAGGAAAAAGATAATGAAATCATGCCTGTTCGAGGTAGCGTTGTCGAAGGCATTGCATCGAAAGCTTTGGGAGAAGTTAAAGGGAAAGAACTCTTAAAAACAAATGAAGATAGAAAACTTTTAATAGAGAACCCGATTATTGAAAACTTGAGAAATACAGATACACGGGTATTGATTGATTCCACAAAGATGGAACATCCCCAGACCATAGCTCTTTTACTGGCGCACCTGAGACCGGAACAGACGTCTGAGATTATGGAGCAATTTCCCCCTGACAAGCAAGAAGACATTGCAAAGAGGATCGCGACACTGGGAAGCGTCCCGCGTGAGTTCATGGAGGATATGGTCAAAACGCTTGAGTCGGAAATGATAGAAGAAGGGGATAGCGGGGAGCAAATTGGCGGAGTCAAGATGCTTGCAGAGATTTTAAACAGGATGAGCCAATCAAATGAAAATAGGATTTTAGAATCGATTGAAGAGGTAAATGCGGAATTAGCGGCTGATATCAGAAACCTCATGTTTACTTTTGATGATATTTTCAAATTGGATGACAGGAGTATGAGGATATTGCTTGAGGCTATAGACCGTGAAGTTTTAGCCTGCGCTCTCAAAATAATTGACAGCGAAATGAGGGAAAAAATTTTTAAAAATATGTCAAAACGCGCTGCCGGGATGCTCAAGGAAGATATAGAGGTTATGCCCCCCAAAAGGTTGTCAGAGGTTGAAAAAAACCAGAAAACGATTATTGAGACCGCAAAGAAACTAAAAGATGAAGAGAAGATAACAATAACAGTGGGTTATGAAGATGATATACTTATCTGATTCCAAGAAGGTTATCAAGGCGCAGGACATTAAACTTACAAACCCGCCTGACACTGCGAGGCACAAGCAGGGAGGGGCGTGGGGGAAAGCCCGGGCTTGCTTTGTTCGGGATATATGTCATATCCCGGCAAATGAAGCAGATCTTAATGCCCGTGGGAATAACATGGGTGTCGGTTCTGAGATTGAAGGACCCGGGAAACAGATAGAGGAAAGAATAAAAATTGCGGCAAAAGAAGCCTATGACAAAGGATTTTCAGAAGGAATAATAGAGGGCATAGAGAGGGAAAAGAAGGAATTGTCTCTTGCCGCGGAATCCGTCGAAAAACTGGTTAGAGAACTAAAAATATTGAAAGAAGAATTTCTGAAAAGCTCTGAAAAAGGGATAATCGACCTTGCTTTCTCAATAGCCGGGAAGGTTATACATAAGGAAGTGAGCACAGGCAGAGAAGTCGTTCTGTCTATCCTTAAAGACGCGATGAAAAACATGCGTGAGAGAGATGGTGTCGTGATCAGGCTGAACCCCGGAGATTACTGTTACATAACGGAGGTAAAACCGGATTTTCTCGACAATTACGGCGACATTCTGATTGAGAAGGATGAAGAAATCGGTCAGGGCGGGGCCGTGATAGAGGCACATTCAGGAGTGGTGGACGCCAGGCTGGATCAACAGTTAGATAAGATCAAGTGTCAAGTGTCAGAGATCAGGGGCTCACGGTTGGCAGTTTACAGTTAACTGTTGATCAAAGAAAACGATGTAAACCGTAAACCGTTTTGACTCGTTTCCATGCTCCTGCGTGGGAATGCATACTTGACCGCTGAACCTTGAACCTGACAACTTGAGTAGTTACCATGAATTTCGAAAAGTATCATAGAATAATTAAGGATATAGACCCTCTCATCACCTATGGAAAGGTAAGAGGGGTTATCGGTCTTTTAGTGGAAGGCCATAATCCCGGGACTTCCATAGGGGAGATGTGCCGGATTTATCCAAATGGCGGAGACGGGACGATTGGCGCAGAGGTTGTGGGATTCAGGGATGAAAAAGTTCTTCTGATGCCTCTCGCGAACCTTGATTGTGTTGGGCCTAACTGCAGGATTCTCTCTACGGGGAGAAGGTCGAACGTCAAGGTGGGCCATAATCTTCTGGGGAGGGTCATAGATGGTCTGGGCAATCCTGTCGATGACAGGGGACCGATAGAATCAGAAGAGGAATATCCGATTGATGCCGATCCCATCAATCCTCTTAAAAGGGGCCGGATAACAGAACCGATAGACCTCGGAATCAGGGCGATAAATGGGTTGTTCAGCTGTGGCAGGGGCCAGAGGATGGGGATATTTTCAGGCTCCGGGGTTGGCAAGAGCGTTCTCTTGGGCATGATTGCCAGAAATACAAGGGCCGATGTCAGCGTAATTGGACTTGTCGGCGAAAGAGGGAGGGAGGTCCGTGAATTTATCGAAAATAGTCTTGGCGAGGAAGGGCTGGCCAGGTCAGTGATTGTTGTGGCAACGTCGGACATGCATCCTCTGGTCAGGATGAGGGCGGCCTATGTGGCGACTGCAATATCGGAATATTTCAGAGATCAGGGAATGGACGTTCTCCTTATGGTCGATTCGTTGACAAGGTTTGCAATGGCCCAGAGAGAGGTTGGCCTCTCTGTCGGAGAACCTCCAACCACAAAGGGCTATACGCCGTCGGTCTTCAGTCTTATGCCAAAGCTGCTGGAAAGAGTGGGGAGTGTAGAAGACAGCGGAAGCATAACAGGAATTTATTCAGTTCTTGTGGAGGGTGACGATTTTAATGAACCGATCGCCGATGCGGCAAGGTCAATCCTGGATGGTCACATAACCCTTTCCCGCGGTCTGGCTGCAAAGAATCACTATCCAGCGATAGATGTCCTGGAAAGTATCAGCAGGTTAATGATCAATCTTGTAGAAGATAAACACCGAAAGATAGCCAGCGATGTTTTAAATATTGTGGCGACTTACAGGAAAGCCGAGGATTTGATTAATGTAGGCGCCTACGTGGAAGGGAGCAATCCGGAAATAGACAATGCGATAAAAATGACAGGCAGGATAGATTCATTTTTAAGACAGGATATTGGCGAAAAGGTCGGTTTTGAAGAAAGCAAAGAACAACTCCTTGCCCTTTTTGATTAAGGAAGAATTCAGGGGTTTCCAGTTTCCTGTACCGTGAGCCATTACTTATATGTTTAATTTTAGATTACAGTCGGTATTAGAATACAGAGAACAGGTAGAAGAACGGCTGATGCTTGAATTTGCAGATACAAAAAGGCGCCTTGATTGTGAAAAAGAGACATTTAAAAAACTGAGAAGCGAGAGGGTGGATTTGATCTTCCGGCTGGAAAAGATGGGAGAGAGCAAGCTGAGCGCCGCTGACGCTTCAATTTATCTCTCTTATATCAGTCGCATAAAGGATGAGGAAAATCACAGGGAAGATATTATTTATCAGATTGGAAGGGAACTAAAAGAGAAAAGGACAGAGCTTGTTAATGCTTCAAAAAAGAAGAGAATCCTGGAGATTCTTAAAGAAAAAAAGCTGAAAGAATACAGGTTGTCTTTGATCAGCAGGGAACAGAAAGAGCTGGATGAGACTGGAATTTTAAGAGCAGGGGCCAGGGATCGGGTTTCAGGGGTCAGATGACTCGTTCCCATGCTTCTGCGTGGGAATGCATACCCTGATCCCCGACCCCTGAAACCTGACATCCGGTAGAGGTGTGAAAATTGAAGAAGTTGATAATTGCCTGTGAGATTTTGATATTGTTTATTCTTCTGGCAAAGATTGCTGTGGTTGGAGGAATAGTAAAAAATTCGGAAACGGCTGATTGTTTTTTGTCTGTGAATGAGGCAGCGGCGGATTCGTTGGTCGTGGCCGTTCCTGCCCCTCCGGTGAAGGATGTATGCGAGGACAGACTGTCAGGAGAAAGGAAACTTCTATCTTCACTGTTAGGGAGGCAAAAAGAGCTCAATGACAGGGAAGACTTTTTGAAATCTGAAGAGAGAAGATTAAATTCACTAAAAGGTGAGATACTTTCCAAAATTGACAGATTTCAGGAGATAGAGAAGAGATTAGCAACACTTCTTGAAACGGTTAAGGAAATAGATGATCAAAAGTACAGGAACCTGGCAAAGGTTTATGAGGCTGCCCCCCCTGCCCAGGCGGGCGCTATGCTTGAAAAACTGGACAGCAGAACGGCCGCGGCTATAATCATGAACATGAAAAGCAAAAAAGCGGGCGCGATATTAGGACATGTAAAACCGGGCAAAGCTGTAGAGATAACCAGAGAGATAACCAGTCAGATGAAATCGGCTGAGTAGTTAAATGGCTGAGTTGCCTCATTTCCACGCTCCAGCGCGGGAACGAGAGATTTTTCACGAGTCTCTCTAATTTGATCACTCAACCACTCGACAACTCAACCAGATGCGGTATTTTTTTCAAATCAATGGGCAATATTTGCCCCCTCCTGAAATTTCATTCTATATTGTTTCCATAACATATTGACATCAAACGAATTCTTGAAAGCATGAAGGGTGGCATGTCTTTTGCTTTTACCCCTTTGCAAGGTGTTAGTAACAGTTAAAGGTTGATCAAGACATAAAATCAATCAGTCGTCGCACGGTTCATTGAAAAAACTGTGAACTGTGAACCGGCAATTGTGAACGGTTACGAAAGGAAATTGGCGCTTCAATGATGACAGAGTTCAATCCGATAAATCTAAAACAGGGTGCCAGTCTTCCGAGTGTGCCTGATAAATTGCGAAAGGAGAACACCGGCGGGGGACCGGGGCAGCCGATATTGTTTGCCTGTATAATGGGGAATGCATGCCGTATAACGACACAAAAAACGGAGAAAAATCCACTTAATTTCCGCTCAGGCAAAGGGAAGATTGGGGGGCGTTCAAGCAAAGGTAATGCGATCAGACGAAGTGGGGCCTTTAATATAGATCCAGAGAATAATATCTTGAGTGCTGGGAAGGATAAGACCGAAAAAACGAATCAATCGCTGCCGGTGGTGAAAGGCAAGTGTCTCGTAAAAAGTCTACACAGAGCCATTCCAGGGAGCGAGGCGACGAAGAATATCAATGTTGCCGCCCGGAATAGCAAGGGAGACTTTCCACGACTTTTTGAGGATGCATCAAAGGGCAAGAGCGCGAAAGCGAACGGATCAATTATCGACAAGATCAATTTACTGCCGGAGGAAGACGGTCAAAAGCAGATCAAAGGAAAAGTTGAAAATTTGCCCCGGAGTATCGGTCTTAAAAAGAGTGAAGCCGGAATAAACAATGCCCTGATGGAAGATGCCACGGGGCAAATGAAACAGGGGTTGAATAAACAAAGTATTAAATCAGGGCTGTCGAAATCAGGGCTAATGGGAGTGATTGCCGGAAAAGATGAGGCTCTTAAGAAAAGCATGGGAGCAAGAGTTGCTGATCCTGTTGGAGAAAATTTCAGGACAGGAAAGACCGCAATTGCTGTTTCTAAAAATGGGGGCCTTAAGGAGAGCAGGGAGGGAAGAAATTCACACCGGGCAGAGGTTGCCATTGGACCTTTGAAGTTCAGTCAGAAAAAGGCGGCAGATGTGAAGGGAAACGACAGCAGCAAGAATTACATTAAGGGTCCCCCGAGACATTCGGGTCTTAAAGGTGGAGAGACAGTTGGCGAGCACGAAAAAACAGGAATTGAGAAATTCCCCGATCACAAAATGGAGGTTCTTTTCAAGGTAATTTCATCGCCATTGCATTCGATTGACAAGGTTGCTTCTGCCGGGGCATATCATCATGCCTCTTTTCATTCCGGCGGTTGTTCGGAGGTCGTTAATGAAAGTGTAAACAGTCGCGGTATAGAACCACAGGTTTTGATCAATCAGATTGCATCCGGTGTGAAAAGGTCTGGAAGAGTGAGAATTACGCTCAATCCACCCCGTCTAGGCACATTGGATGTGAATGTGCTTGTCAGGGACAATAAAGTACATGTTATGCTACTGCCTGAAAATAATGATGTCAGGCATATATTGCAGTCAAATGTGGAGAGTCTCAGAAGCTCACTTCGCAATCACGGATTAGTCGCGGATACCATAAATGTATCCGTTCAGGAAAAATCAGATGGCGCTAATTATAAATCAGGCCAGAACGAAACATTATTTAAAGAAGGCGGAAATCGGGAAGGGAACGAAGAAAACCAGAGGGGTGGGCAAGATTTCTTAAATCGTGACCCAACATTGCTTGAGAAAGAAAACCAGCGCGTTCGGAGTGACGAGCGTGTCAGTTTGTTTGCGTAATATTCGTAACGGTTAACAGTTTACAGTTAACGGTTGAACAAAACATAAAAACAATCAGTTATTGCATAATTTATTGAAAAAGGATGAACAGTAAACCGACAACCATGAACCGTTACAATAAATCCGGTCATGCCGGAGTCAGGAGGGTATGAAATGACAGGCATAGAAGGTATAATCGGCGGTAGCAGCGGAGGTTTGCAGACTCTGGATACGAGCACGATAGGGAAGGATGCTTTTCTTCAAATGATGATAGCCCAGCTTCAGAATCAGGACCCCCTTAATCCCCTCGATGGCACGGATTTTACGGCGCAGCTTGCCCAGTTTTCCAGTCTTGAACAATTGAACAATATGAACGCTCAGCTGGAAACCTTGGGGCTTTATCAATCCTCGTTAAATAATGCCCAATCAATAGGCCTTATCGGCAAGGAAATAACCGCGATAGGCAATATCATCAAAGTGGATGGCACATCTGCCGATCTTACTTATAATCTGTCAGAAGATGCTGAAAAAGTTGTTGTCAGTATTTACGACGAGGGAGGTAATCTTGTGGATACCCTTGAGCTCGGAACGCAACAAAAGGGGGAGAATTCGGTTGTGTGGGGGTGCAGTGGTGTTGCAGCCGGCAATTATACATTCGAAGTGTCCGCAAGTAATGCTAATAAAGACGTGGTTCCAGTTTATACAATAATAACAGGGAAAGTAACGGGCGTTTCTTTTGAGAAAGGAGCTCCCATTCTCTCGGTTAACGGGCAGGATATTCCCTTTGGCGATATAATTTCTGTGAATGAACCGGGATGAAAGCTGAAGGCTGAAGGTAGATAGGCTAAACAACCTGAATAGTTCAGACGAAGTCTGGAATAATTAAAAAAAGGAGGTAGTAAAAATGGGAAGTTCATTATTCGCCGGCATTTCGGGTTTGGCATCCGCTGGCAAGCAGTTGGACGTTATCGGTAATAATATAGCTAATGTTAATACAATCGGTTTCAGGGCCGGGAGAATATATTTCGGCGATATTTTAAGTCAAAGCGTTACGGGTGGAGCAGCGGCCGGTATGCAAGTCGGTCGTGGTGTGGATGTAGCTGCTATAGCTACGCAATTTTCTTCGGGGTCATTTGAGACAACGGCAAATGCCACGGATCTCGCTATTGACGGTGACGGGTTTTTCATAGTCAAAGATGCCGATGGCGGAGAGTATTACACCAGGGCCGGCGCATTTCATCTAGACAACAAAGGTTACCTCGTTGATGTCAATTCTCTTAAAGTGCAGGGTTATAACCTTGTCGGAAGCGATCCTGATACTATATCGGACATTTCTCTTTCAGGTGTGCAGTCTGAACCATCCGCCACAACTGAAATTTCTATCGGCGCAAATCTTGATGCTTCGGCGCTTGCGGGAGGAACCTTTAACGCGTCCCAGACGGCTTACGATTCTCTTGGCGACATACACTCACTCAAATTGACCTTTCAAAAAACGGAAGAAACCGGATGCTGGGGTTTTAAGAGTTATCTGGACAACACCGCCGCTACAGCGCAGACCTATTCGGGCCTTAAGTTTGATACGAACGGTGTCCTTGAGAAGGTGTACAGTTCATCTATAGGTACACCGACCATAATCACCGCCACTACCGGTACTGCCACAGAAACGGTCAACAAAGAGGGGCAACTTTATAAGGATACGACAGCCGATATCGTTCTTACAAGGGGAGCCGACAATAATACATGGGCAATAACCAGTAACGGAGGTTACGCCAATATGTTGATTAGCCTTGGAACGACAGGCATCGACGATGAAGTAGCGATCGATCTGGATGGCGCCGGAGGCGCCGACATTACATTTGCTTTGTCAGATGCGTGGGCAGACGGCGACACGATTTCGTTTGCAATTACACATAATGAAGTGACACTTGCTGACGTTAATCTGACGATGCCATCTGTTACCGGCGCAACCATCGGAGACTCCGGCACGGTGTCATGGGATCTGGCCGGTACGACAGCGGATAAGATAACCGGATATGCGAGCACATCCGTGATAAGGACGCTGGTTCATGACGGATATTCCTCTGGCTCATTGAAAAGTATTTCAGTGACAGCAGATGGCATAATCAGCGGTTTCTTTACCAACGGTCAGACATCTGACATATCCCAGATCGTTCTGGCAGACTTTGCCAATATGACGGGTCTGAAACGGATGGGGAAGAATCTTTTCGGCACAACCGTGGAGTCAGGGGATGCTGTTCCGAATCGTCCAGGGTCTGCAGGTATGGGAGAGATCAGCCCGAATTCGCTTGAGATGTCAAATACTGATATAGCGACGGAATTCATCAATATGATCACAGCGCAAAGGGCCTATCAGGCCAGCGCAAAGATTGTTACCGTAACAGACCAGATGATGGCCGAGCTGATGAACATCAAGAGATAAACGTCAAATTTCTGACGATTCGTCAAAACCCCTTTCTATTCAGGGATCGGTTTACGGTTGCCAGTTTACGATTATAGGTTGTTAACTGTGAACTGTTCAACTGTAAACCGTTAACCCTGCCCCTCCACTTCCTTGGCACACTCTTTGCTTTTCCATAACCCCAGAATGGATATATCAACTATTTTAGGACTCATAACCGGTTTCGGACTTATAATCATCGCTATAGCTATGGGCGGTGGAGCGTCATGGTTTTTAAATGCCCCCTCGGCAATGATTGTCCTGGGTGGAACTTTTGGCGCTGTGCTTATCAATTATCCCATATCGGATCTACTTGGAGTGACAAAGATAGCAAAGAATGTATTTTTCCGGAAGGGACTAAAAACAGAGAAAATGATAGAAACACTATTGGATATGTCAAGGGTTGCCCGGCGCGACGGGATACTGGCGCTGGAGAACAAAATGGAAGATATTAAAGATCCCTTCTTTGCCAAAGGAATGAAGTTGATGATAGATGGCGTTGAACCGGTTACCCTTTCCAGAATTCTTAATACGGAACTTGAATACCTTTCCGAGAGGCACAGGCTGGGAGCGGAGATATTTACAACCATGGGGAATTTTGCGCCGGCCATGGGTATGGTCGGAACCCTGATAGGATTGATAAAGATGCTGGTGCAGATGGAGGATCCGTCCTCCATAGGACCGGCTATGGCTATTGCTCTTGTAACCACTTTTTATGGTGTTATCCTGGCAAATCTGGTTTTTCTTCCCGCCGCAGGCAAACTGAGGACGCAAAGCAACAGTGAACTTATGCAAAGGCAGCTAATGATAAGCGGCATCCTCTCTATCCAGTCAGGAGACAATCCAAGAGTACTGGAAGATAAACTCCATTCGTTTATATCGCCCGAAAAGAGAAAAACTGTGTTTTAGAAATGAAAGGGTTTTCAGCTCCACTAACTCCTGGCTTCTGGCCCCTGTGAGTTGTAGATATGGAAGAGAAATCAAGAAAGAACAACAAGAAAGAAGGAATCTCTGCCGCAGGTTGGGAGATAATATACACTTCTCTTGTGCTGATCCTGGTGGCCCTTTTTGCCATGCTTGTATCGTATTCGACGGTTGAAGGTGATAGGGTAACGAACTTTACGCGCGGCTTTGCTACTATGGCTACAACAGCGGGTGCGAGTAAGATGCATGATACTGCCACGAACAGTCTATTAATGGAAGGCGGAACAGATGCTATGATCTCACAGAGCATTGCATCTTTACACAAATATTACAAGGAAGCCGGGTTGAAAGCTGTTCATATCGAAAAGACTGAAAAAGGATTCAAGGCCACTTTCGGAAGCAATATACTCTTTCCGTCGGGAGTGGCTGAGTTAAACAAAAATGCATATCCCTACATCGATAAGATGATAAAGGTAGCTCAACAAGCTCCCTGTCTTGTAAAGGTGGAGGGACACACGGATAATATTCCGATTAATACTTCCGAATTTTCCTCTAACTGGGAACTGTCAACGACCCGGGCGGTCAATATCCTGCGGTATCTCCTTGAGAAAGGAGAACTTCCCGCGGATAGGCTGGCCGCAGTCGGATTCAGTCAATATCATCCGGTCGCGTCAAATGCCACCCCTGAAGGCAGACAGAAGAACCGGAGAGTTGAATTTTATTTTGAACTATAGATTTGATCCTGGGGCGCTGGATGAATAACAAGTATGAAGATTCGGAAGATAAAGGAGGGAAATGGCTTACAACCTTCAATGATATGGTAACGCTCTTGCTTACATTCATGGTCTTAGTCCTTTCGCTTTCAAAACTTGATGTTGCCAAAGTGAAGGAAGCCTCTTATTCCTTCAGCAGTGCTTGCGGGTTTCTGCAGAGCGGGGAACTAATAGATATCAAAGTATTTACACCTTTTGTTAAACCTCTCAGGGGTGTGGCCATAACGGATCGCATGGTAAAAAGAGAATTGTCTGATCGTATAAATGAGATAGGCGGAATAAATGCAGTAGTGGTTGAAGAAGGGGTTTCTGCGATCCTGAGGGATACATTGTTATTTGAAACCGGTTTAGCCGAAATTAAAGCAAAAAACCGCCAAGTTATTAAAGCCCTGTGTTCTATTCTTAAAGAGACTGATTGTCGGATAAGAATAGAAGGGCATACAGATGATGTTCCTATAAGCAGCACACTATTTTTATCCAACTGGGAGCTTTCAACGGCGCGGGCCGTAAATGTTGTCAAATATTTCATTTCCGAAGGCGATATTCTCCCGGAAAGACTCTCTGTGGCAAGTTATGCGGACTCAAAACCCCTTTTCCCAAATGTGAGCGATCATAACAGGGAACTCAACAGGAGGGTGGAGGTCCTTTTGATATTAAACAGGAATGATGGAGGGCTCGATAATGGCTGAAGAAGAAAAGGAAGAACAACAGGAAGAAAAAGAGCCGAAGAAAAGTAAGAAATCCGTTGTCAGGTGGATTGCCGTGGCCGTTGTGGTGGTAATCCTCGTGGCCGGGGGATTCGCCGGGTGGAAGTACTATGAGACTCACCTTTCAGGCACGAAGGAGCAGAAGGGACAGCCTGTTCAGCAACCGGTTATTTGGTCTATGGGCAGTTTGATCGTAAATCTGATGGATGATAACGGTGAAAGGTATTTAAAGGCTACGATCCAGATTGAGGTGTCCGGTCAGGATTGTGTGACGGAACTGGACCTGTTAAAACCGAAAGTCACGGACAATGTCCTGAGCCTTCTTTCATCAAAAAGATATAAAGATGTAGCAGGTTTTGTGGGAAAACAGCGTCTCAAAGACGAAATTGCCGTGCGTCTGAACGGTTATCTCACTAAAGGTCAGGTCAGAAGAATTTATTTTACCGAATTTCTTATACAATAGGGTTCAGGGTCAACAGTTTACAAGTTCGTAAAAAGTCAGTTTTCTTCGCTCAGAATCATTTTGGGGATGCTGTTATTGTCCGGCTAAAAATCTAAAACTCGTGCTAACGCACTCAAACAGTTAGATTTTCTTAACGCCGGTCACTCCCAGCATCTTTTTCCCAAAATGCTTAGATTCGCTCCGAAAAGACTTTTTACGAGTGCATCACAGTTAACAATTGATCAAAGAAAACAGTGTAAATCGATGGCCATAAACCGTGAGGTCAGAGGATAAAAAACGTACTGACTCGTTTCCACGCGGGAGCGAGGGATAAAAGTAATTGAGAGGATATAGATGTCCCAGATATTGTCACAGGAAGAGGTGGACGCCCTTCTAAATGGAGTATCAGAAGGTGAAATTGAGACGGAACAGCCATCCAAAGAGCAGAATGATTCATCATCAGTCCAGGCATACGATTTAACCGGCCAGGAGAGAGTCGTAAAAGGACGAATGCCGGCTCTCGAGACGACAGCTGAAAGATTTGCCAGAAGGTTCAGAACAACCCTGTCGTCGGTGTTGAAAAAGGTTGTCAATGTTAATACGTTATCGGTGCATATGGCCAAGTATGAAGAATTTATGAAAACAATTCCAGTGCCTGCGAGTCTTAATCTCTTTGGAATGAATCCATTAAAAGGGAATTCACTTTTCATTATTGAATCGCGAGTGATATTTGCTCTGGTTGATATTATTTTCGGCGGATCCGGGCGGGAAACGGTTAAAATTGAGGGAAGGGAGTTTACAATCATAGAAAACAATCTGATAAAGAAGATTGTATTAAATGCGCTGTCTGATTTTAAAGAGGTGTGGAAAACAATTATACAACTTGATGCCGTCTATCAGAGAACAGAAAACGATCCACAGTTTATACAATTTGTAGCGGCTACTGACGTTGTGCTTGTTATGCAATTTGAAGTCGACTTGGGTTTTTCTTCGGGCAAAATTAACTTCTGCATACCTTATTTGACGATAGAACCGATCAGTAAAAAATTACAGACAGGGTATCAGGATGATACATTTGTGGCTGATAAAGAGTGGACGAACAGGTTTATGGAGGGTCTTAGATGTTTAAATGTAAACCTGACTGTCGAGCTGGGTAAAACAGAGCTGAGTGGAAGAGAAGTTATAAACCTGAAAAAGGGGGATGTGATATCTCTGGATCGATATTGCAGCGATAGTCTGGATGTCTATGTAGAAGATGTCCTTAAGTTTAAGGGACAGCCGGGGATTTATAAGGGCAACCGGGCGGTAGAAGTGTCAAAATTTATTGTTGGGGAAGAGGTGTATTGATATGGAACAGAATGAACCGGCGGAAGAAGTAAAAAAAACAAAAGAGAATGAAAAAGTCGGCGGGGATGATGCTCAGAATGAACCAGCGGAAGAAACAAAAGATAATGAAGAAATCAGCTGGGACGATGTTCAAGAGGAGATGAAGATATCTGCCAAGCCGGTTGAAAAAAAAGAGGTCAACAGCGTCAGGTTCGAGGAAATAAAACAAGGTAAAGCAAAAGAAGCAGCGCTGGATCTGGATTTTATTCTGGATATACCACTCACAGTAACTGTTGAGCTGGGCAGGGGGAGGATGTTGATAAGCGAGCTTCTTCAGTTAGGCCAGGGTTCGGTTATAGAGTTGACGAAATTTGCAGGAGAACCGATGGATGTTTTTGTCAATGATCGATTGATTGCCATGGGAGAAGTGGTTGTGGCCAATGAGAAGTTAGGGGTCAGATTGACAGATGTTATCTCCCATGCCGAGAGGATTGATAAACTGAAATAGTTGTGTGGCTATTAGCTGTTGGCTGACAGCTAAACCACGTCCCAAGAGGAGTGCTATGAATTCACCTGAGTTGATTCCCGCTCTTTTGAAAATCGTGTCGGCCTTTGCTGTTACAGTGGGCATTATGATTATTGTCGCGTATCTGTTTAAAAAAATCGTGAAGAAGACAGGGACGGTGATCGGCAATGAGGATTTAATAAAAATTTTGTCTGTAAAATATTTGGGGCCCAAGAGCAGTATAATGCTTATCGATGTGCTGGGCAATATTATGGCGATTGGCATTTCGAGCGGCGGGATATCCATGTTGACAGAGATTGTGGATCCTGAATCGCTTGAACAACTGAAAGATATTCAGGGGCAGGAAGGCAAAAAAATTCCCTTTCCCGATTACTTAAAGGATCTGTTGAAGTCAAATGGCTCAAGGCTGAAAGCTGAAAACTGAAAACTTGGAGGCCGAGGTGCTCAGGCCTTTTTTTTGAGCTTAAACAAGGTCATAAATTGACACTTTTTACGAAACCATCAAGATTTAATCCCGGGAAATCCAGGAAATATCTTATATGCATCCTGGTAATTTCCGGACTAGTTTTTCTTGCAGGCTCTTCGTGGGGGCAGCCGTTTTCTTTCCCCTCGATAAATCTGAGTGTGGGGGACGGCGGTGATGAACCCGGCAGGGTGGCAGTAGTTATTCAACTGCTGTTTCTTTTCACGATACTCTCTCTCGCCCCTGCAATACTTGTAATGTTGACTTCATTTACTCGGATTGTCGTTGTCCTTTCCCTTCTCAGGCATGCGCTTGGCACGCAGCAGATGCCTGCAAACCAGATTGTCATTGGGCTGTCTCTCTTTCTGACCTTTTTTATCATGACCCCTGTCTGGAATGAGGTAAATTCGCGGGCACTGCAGCCGTATATTCATGAGGAGATATCGGCAGAAAGTGCTCTTGACCTGGCGGCGCAGCCCATAAAAGGGTTTATGTTAAAACAGACCAGAGAGAAAGATATTGCCCTCTTCGTTAAAATTTCAAGAGGGGAAAAGCCTGAAAACCCTGATGAGATTAAGCTTCCCGTATTGATACCCGCCTTTGTAATCAGTGAATTAAAGACGGCTTTCCAAATCGGGTTTATGATCTACCTCCCTTTTTTGATACTGGATATGGTTGTTGCCAGCGTGCTTTTATCAATGGGAATGATGATGCTTCCGCCTATAATGATAAGTCTGCCGTTCAAGCTGCTCCTTTTTGTGCTGGTTGACGGGTGGAATCTGGTGATCGGTTCGCTGGTTCAAAGTTTTGTTTAATCCGAGTGGCTGTTGATCTGGTTATCGGACTGGCAGGGGAAGCTGTAAAAGTTACCCTGTTGCTTTCAGCCCCAATGCTCATTGTAGGCCTTGCTGTGGGCCTCATTGTCAGCATCTTTCAGGCTGTGACTCAGATCCAGGAAATGACGTTGACATTTGTTCCCAAAATAGTTGCCGTCATGGTGGCCCTCATCATCGCGCTTCCCTGGATGATCAATCTCATCGTTACTTATACCCAGAACCTTTTTTCCAATATTCCGATGTATATCAGGTGAAGGACAGGGTTAACAGTTTGCAGCTAACGGTTTACAGTTGATCAAAGAAAATAGTGTGAACCGTGAACCGTGAACCGTAAACCGTAAACTACGAACTATGCCGCAGATAACCGCAGAACAAATTGAGACGTTTATTTTCGCGTTCCTCAGGGTGAGCGCAATTGTAGCGACTATGCCCATTCTGGGGAACAGGACTGTTCCTGTCAGGGTAAAGGGGGGACTGTCTCTCATGATAGCATTTCTCATTTTTCCTTTTGTTGAACTCCACGCTCCGCCCCTTGAAATCTTTTCGTTGTCATTGAGAATGGCCGGGGAAGTTATGGTCGGAATTATCATGGGTTTTGCGGGTAGACTAATTTTTTCCGGAGTGCAATTAGCGGGGCAACTTGCGGGCTTTCAGATGGGATTTGCCATTGTAAATGTGTTTGATCCCATAACCAGCTCTCAGGTTTCGATTGTTGCCCAGCTTCAGTACCTGTTTGCCATGCTGATATTTCTTGCCGTTGACGGCCACCACCTTTTTTTATATGCCATTGCTGAGAGCTACAGGATTCTTCCCCCTCTCGGGTTTCACTTTTCAGGAGAGTTAACGCAGTCAATTGTTGAGCTTTCAAAAGATGTTTTCATCGTTGCGATCAAAACGGGTGCCCCAGCTATCACTGCACTTCTGATGACAAGCATCGGGTTTGGATTGATTGCCAGGACCGTTCCCCAGATCAACATACTTATCGTAGGATTCCCTGTGAAGATAGCCGTGGGGCTTATAGGCATCGGACTTGCTCTTCCGGTTTTTGCAAGGATGATGGGCAGCATTTTTCTGAATTTTGGGGACAGGCTGAGCCTGCTTCTCCGTCTGATGTGATGGTTTTTTGACGCAAGTGTCAGCAGATAGTCAGGGGTTTTGAATATGGCTGAACAAAATAAAGATCAGGAAAAAACCGAGCAAGCTACTCCCAGAAAACGGGAGGAGGCGAGAAAGAAGGGCCAGGTTGCAAAAAGCAGGGATGCTACGTCTGTGGCGGTTTTGTTAGCATGCTTGGTCTTCTTCTGGTTCGGTTCCTTCGGTATGGTCGAAAAAATGATGGCTCTTGCAAGATGGCTTTTCACCCAGTCCGCGCAGTTCAATGTTGATTGCAGTAATATTCAGGCTCTCTCAATCGGCCTTATATATAAAACTTTCGCCATGCTTTCCCCTCTTTTTTTGGCGGCATTTTCCATAGCTCTGTTTGCCAATTACCTTCAGGTGGGTTTTGTGCTCTCTTCGGAATCGGTGCAGCCAAAACTCTCAAAGATTGATCCGATCAAGGGATTTCAGAAACTGTTTTCCATTAGATCCCTTGTAGAACTGGCAAAGAATATATTT
>JAFDAE010000579.1 GCA_019314005.1 Deltaproteobacteria bacterium
ACAGGTTACAAACCGGTTCAAAAATATTGATCGGGGGAAGAGCGTATGGACCTTTGCCATCCCCTTTAACACGAAGAAATACTATGACTTTGTCCATCGCAATCCTGAACTGGCTGTTTATGACATAGATTACACAAACAATATTACTCAGTTAAGTCGAATAGACAATATGGTGGCGATTGATAATTTTGTGGCCATAGATCTTTACGGGCAGCTTTGTGCCGGCCATTATGATGGGCGACCGATTTCAAGTACAGGCGGATTCTTTAATTTTATCGCTTTCTGTGCCCTGTCCAAAGGCGGCAGGGGTATTGCTACGGCAACCTCAAGAAGCAAACACGGAACACCTCGAATCGTACCGCAGTTACCGCCAGGCAGTGTGGTTGATGTGCCGGCACAGCTTACTTCCTGGGTGTGCACTGAGTTTGGTATAGTGAATCTGAGGGGACTGAACGGTTATGAAAGGGCCGAGGCGCTGATTTCTGTTGCCCATCCGGATGACCGTGAGATGCTGAGAGAAGAGGCACGCAGGCTCCATCTGTTAGCGCCCAATTTCCCCGTTTCAATGAAAGCGGACGAAGGGGGTGCAAGGCGTTACCCCGATTACATGAAGGATCGACGGAATTACAAGATTCCATACACGAGCAGGTTATGGGGGCATGACTATATTGATGGCAAAATAACTTCAGGGAAATAGACTGCGACTGATAAAGTTAATCTTTTAAAGAGAAAAGGGAGAGAAGGCATATGAATTCAAATGTGAAAGAAGAATATAAAAGAAAATTGACAACCGTTGAAGAAGCCGTGAAGATTGTCAAGTCTGGAGACTGGGTAGACTTTGGTTTCGGTGCAGGCATGCCGGAAGCATTAATGAACGCAGTTGCAGAGCGAAAGAGTGAACTGGAAAACGTGAATGTTCGTGACACGTTGTGGGACAACCTATCCCGAGTACTTTAGTGATATTCCCGGTTTTTACACCAGGTATCTGAAAAATGATGTTTTTATGGTTTCCGTATCACCCATGGATGATCACGGTTATTTCAGTTTCGGCACAGGCGTGACTTATCACCGTGCGGCGGCCAACAAATCGTAAAAGATTGTTTTTGAGGTAAATGAAAATCAGCCTTATATTTACGGAGATACCTTTATCCACATTTCGGATGTTGACGCGATCGTCGAGAATCATTCCCTGTTGCCGGTGATCCCGGCTCCTGTTCTTACACCTGAAGATGAGATTATAGGTAATACTGTTGCGGAGTTTATTGAGGATGAATCCACGGTGCAATTAGGAATTGGGGGAATGCCGAACGCGGTGGGTTATGCCCTGAAAACAAAACATGATCTCGGTAATATATTAGCAGAAATCCCATGTTTGAATGTTATCCCGTATCGTACACAAACGATCCGTTTATAGTTGCGCAAAATTCCAGGATGGTAGCTATTAATGCGACTGCCGAAGTTGACCTCACCGGACAGTGTGCATCTGAGTCCGTCGGAACGCGAATGCTGAGCGGAACCGGTGGTCAAATGGATTTTTGTCGTGGTGCTTATAAGGCTGGCGGAAAAGCCTTTATTTGTCTTCACTCAACAGCCAAAACCGGGACAATCAGCAAGATTGTCCCGGTTTTAGCGAAAGGAGCCGTTGTCACAACGCCACGTACGGAAGTACAATATATTGTGACTGAGCATGGTGTGGCTATGTTAAAGGGAAAAACTCTGAAGGAACGTGCTAATGAATTGATCGCCATTGCTCACCCGGATTTCAGAGGTGAACTGAGATCGGAAGCAAGGAAATTAAATTTAATATAGGAGAGGAAAAGATGGCAAAGGAGTATGAATATCTTAATGATTACACCGTGGGTGAAAAAATAGTATCACCGGCGAGAACAATTACTGAGGCAGACATTATAAACTTTGCAGGCTTCACCGGTGATTGGCATCCTCTTCACACAGACGTGGAATATGCGGCCAAAACACCATTTAAGGGTAGGATTACTCATGGGATGCTGACGTTGAGTATCGGCATGGCCCTTCCCTTTCGTTTGGGGCCATATTCGAGTTATCTTCCAAAGTCTTTTATTGCCTTTTACGGCATGGACGATGTGCGCTTTACGGCGCCGAACAGGATTGGCGATACTATACGTTGTGAAGTGGAAGTTATTGAGATAACAGACAAGGGTAATGATAAGGGCGTGTTAACAACCCGCAATTTGATTAAAAACCAGAGAGACGAAATACTGGTATCCTTTATTCTGAAGTTATTCTGCGGAAAGAGACCGCGGTAATGTTTGTATTAAAAAATGTTTATGAGATGTGAAAACGGATAAATTTGTTGTTGGTTAGTGTGGGGAATACGTGCCGTTCTATTTCCCTCCTTTCTTCACTCAGGGGTGGATTCTAATGATTCTGTTCCTGAGTGAAGACTCCTTTAAACGGAGCTTTTTACGAGACTGTCATCATTAGTTGGATTACAAAACCAGCGTGAGCCAGAAAAAATAAAAGGAGCTATTATTATGAAAGAGCCCAAGATAGAGGCAATTGAGGAAATCGTAATCGCTGTGAAGGATGCCGATAAGGAGGTAAGGTCTGAACTTATATCAGGGACTCAACTACAGTTTATCCAGGCGACCGCTCCGGAAAGTGTTGTCGCGAAATTCATCAAAGCTAAAGGTGAAGGGTTGAATCACTTCGCGTTTAGAGTAACGAATCTAAAAGAGATGGTAAAAAGGCTAAAAAAGAAAGGTGTAAAATTTATCCCTGATGAAGTTATAGAAACCAGCCTGGCGGATAAAAATATGCCGATTGAGGGAGAGAAGGCTGAATTTATATTTATTCATCCTTCGTCCGCGTATGGTGTATTGATCGAACTTGTTGAAGGCAAGTAATAGATATTAGCCTTGATTAATGATGATGAATAGTAAGGATGTGTTATACGAAACGCAACATAAAAATCACAACATTTGAACAAACATGGAAACGGATATAAGATTAGTTATTCATTAGGAGCGTCTAAGATATGT
>JAFDAE010000202.1 GCA_019314005.1 Deltaproteobacteria bacterium
GACCACTTTCAGCGACAAGAATAATGTGCTTCAGACCCTGGGAATTCTGGTCGGGGGGCAGTCTGACGTGTCCAAGGTGCTTACGAGCGATACGGCAAACACCCTGACCGGTGGTGGTGACATTGGAACGGGAACCGCATTTGGCGCGATTGATACAGGTGGTGGCGCTAATAACGTGCATGCTGATGATACTATTACCATAACAGGAACAAAACATGATGGGACCACAGTTTCGACCACTTTTGATCCTGGAGATCTAACGGTTGCTACTCTTGACGATTTATTGACCCAGATCGAAAATGACTTCAGCCTCGGTGGCACCAGTGGAGCCATAGTGAATAACAAAATACAGGTTACCGACAATTCCGCAGGCGACAGCCTGTTGAGCATATCATTGGTTGCCAACAACGAGAACGGTGGTACTCTTGATCTTGGAACGATTATCGCCTCCACCGAAGGCTACACCATGCAAACGGCCGAGGGTAAGGACGCCAGCGTCAAGATAGACGGCACAACCATAACCGGCTCCACCAATGTCATTACGGATGTCATTGCAGGAGTCACCATAAACTTAAAGAAAATAGAATCCGGGTCACAGGTTGATCTGAACATCTCTCGGGATTTGGACAGCATAAAATCATCGGTTCAGAGTCTTGTAGACGGATATAACGAGATATTGGGATATATAAATGACCAGTTTGCGTGGGATGAAGACACCCAGTCAGCAGGTCTGCTCAGCGGCGACGGGACGCTCTCTTCTATCAAATCAAGCTTTCAGGATATTGTGATCAGTACGATAGAAGGTCTTTCGACAGACATGAACGCCCTCTCCCTGATCGGAATTAACTCCAATAGCAACGGGATTCTGTCTATTGATAGTGATGATTTTACCAATGCCCTGGTGGATGATTTCAATGATGTAAGGAGGGTTTTTGTCGCGGAAGGAATCACTACTGACGGTGATATTAAATATATATCCCATGCCAGAGAGACCGTGGCCGGCGATTACGCAGTCAAGATTACCACGGCGGCGGAGGAGGCAACTATCACCGGTGTGAGGGATTTAAGCGGCGGGATCGCGAGTGATGAGACTATAGTCATTACCCAAGGCGACAGCACGGCCACCATCGCCCTTGATGACACGGGCAACGGAAAGTCTATCGATGATATCGTCAACGCCATCAATTCGGAGCTGGATACTGTCTATACCGAGCTGTGGACAGGGACAAAGGCAAATACTCTGGTTGCGGGGGGTTCCATCACATCAAGCTCTGTGTGGGAGGATATTAATACAACCGGAGTTCCGGGCAATGATGTAGCAGACAACGACACAATTTCATTTGAAGGAAAGACAAGGGGAGGGGTATCGGTATCAGGGACATATAACATTGATGACAAAACTACAGATACTGTCCAGGGACTGTTGTCGGCCATAGAAGATGCCTATGGGAACGATGTCTCGGCGAACCTCGATTCCGACGGCAAATTGATCGTTACCGATGATACGGCAGGGAACAGCCAGCTTGAGGTCTCTCTTGATTGTACCAATGCCCATAGTCTTACTTTCGGCACAATGGAAGTGACTACCGAAGGCCGCTATGCCATGGCTATCACGGTCTCAGAAGATGCAAACGACCAGCTTGTGCTGGAAAGCGATGATTACGGAAGCGGCATTTCCTTTACAGTTAAGCAGTATGCAACCACAAGCGGTGCGGAAGAGATTGTCGGTGATGTTGTAAACAAGAGCGGCGGGGTTGACATTACAGGTGCCACCAAATTTGACGCAATTGACGGTTATACTCCCGCCACCGACCATACTATTAAGATCAACGGAATAAAACATGATGGGACAGTCGTAGATGAGGTTGCCTTTAATGTCTATGACGGTGTGGCCTTTGCGTATAAGGATGTTGATGCTCTTCTTGGTGAAATAGGGACCGCCCTCGGTGGGGCCGCCACAGTGGTTGACGGGAAGATAAAGCTCACGGATAGCACCACAGGCGCCAGCCTGATGACCCTGGAACTGACGGAGCCTGCCGGACTCGATTTCGGAACTGTTTCAGCTTCTACCGGCATAATCAACGGGAGTGATTCCGGCGTTGATGTAGCCGGAACAATCAATGGCGAGGCTGCCACCGGCTCAGGGCAGGTCTTGACCGGAGACGCGCCGCAAGAAGGGGAAACAACAAGTGCGGAGGGGTTGTCCGTCAGGGTAACGCTTACACCCGACCAGTTGGTCTCTCAGGGGGAGGCCCAGGGCAATGTCAAAATAACCATGGGAGTCGCCGAGAAGTTTGACAGAAAATTGTACGACATTACCGATTCTGTGGACGGTTACGTGAGCTTCAAGCAGGATTCCCTTCAGGACAGCATCAACAGTTTCAAAACCCAAATCGAAAATATGGAAGCGTTTCTCGACCGCAAGACAGAATCGCTGATCAACCGCTTTGTGGCCATGGAACTGGCCCTGAGCAGGATCCAGAATCAGAGCAACTGGCTTGCCGGCCAGATTAACGCTTCTTACAGCGGATGGGGATGGTAGTGAGATCAGGGGATAGCGGACAGTCGGAGTGAGTGACATGGACAAGCTTGTTTATCCGTGAAGAGTGGACGGAACAGATGACTCATCCCCACGCTCCTGCGTGGGGATGCATATATATCGACTATAAGGAGGATATGCTTTCATGAATGGGAATGGTATTAATGCCTACAGACAGACAAATGTAGTAACGGCAGACCCCGGAAGGCTGATATTGATGTGTTACGAAGGCGCAATCGGCAGCCTGAAAATTGCGAAGGAAAAGTACATTTCCAAAGAGTATGAAGCAAAAGCGGAAGCTGTTCAAAAGGCACAGACCATTATAGGCGAATTGATGAAGGCGCTTGATTTCGAAGGGGGGGGGGAAGTGGCAGGAAGTCTGGATTCCCTTTACAATTATATGCTGCGCCGCATAATCGAGGGAGATGTAAAAAGGGATGTAAGAGCTTTTGATGAGGTAATCCTGATGCTCGAGGAGCTTGAATCGGCATGGAAAGAGATATCCCGCGCTCCTGAAAATCCCCGCTTTATCCATGATGCCGATCAGGAAAAACCTGTGGCTTCAAGAGCGTATTAAAATGAACAGAGACAATAATGTTGAACAGACATGTGATCTTCCAGGCCTTTTAGAGGGAAAACTGGATGCCTTCAAGTCCTTTTTGTCAGTCACCGCGCTGCTGAGGAACGCCGCCGATCTTCAGGAGACGGAAAAGATCGAGACGCTTATAGCAAAGCGCGAAAACTGTATGAAAGTTATTGGAGAGATTGACGGTCGGATAAACAGGATCAGAAATTCCATACCGGCTCTGCCCGGTGGAGCGGTGGAAAGAGTGAGAGCGATCACAAAAGCCATTGATGATACCGTCGCGGCGGCGGCGTGTTTGAATAAAGAATTTGAGACAATATTCACATTTCACCATAACAATTTAAAAGACAGGTTGTCAAAAACCCGTCACAGCCGGGACGGCATAAAGAACTATGCGCTTGGGGCCTGTGGGGAGAATCAGCCCAGATTTCTGGATGTTAAATCATGAATTTAAGGTAATTGTAACCGTTCACGGGCTCAAGGTTAGACTGATGAAAGAAGGCTTCGATTCTTAGTCCAATTAGATTCTTACGATACGTCCCCGCCTGCCACTGCGAGGCACGAGCGGGCAGGAAGCGAGCTTGTACTGAACTTAAAAGCAAAAAGATGAAGAAAATCGTAAAGAAATTAACCTCTGAACCGTGAACGATTGCTAAAGTTTTTTCCCAACATGCCGATAATGTATTTAAAGCTCAGGGGCGCTTAACCTGGGCTGGAGGTATTGTAAAATGGATATCAGCATAGACAAAATTGGTGTAGAGGCTTTGAAGATACCGGAAGATTTGGCGAACAAGCCCGCTGCTTCCGGGAGTCCGCGCGCGGAAGAAAACCACGGGAAGACATCTGAATCCGAGACAAGAGAACCTGTCAGCAATCAACAGGCAAGAGAGTTAACGGAACAACTCCAAGGATACATAGACAGGATGAATATAAACATCGCCTTCTCCACATACGGGGGAAAGAATAAAAATATCTCAATTATCGTGTCTGAAAAAGAAACGGGAAAACTAATCCGTGAAATCCCCCCTAAAGAGTTGCAGCGATTGCATGTAAAAATGGAAGAACTTGCCGGCATGCTTTTTAATGGAATGGCTTGAATCGGTCGAGTTGTCGAGTAGTTAAGTGGTTGAGAATTGTTCCCCAACCCGACTGCTCGACGACTTGACTACTTGACTATTTTCCGGCTTTTCGCGTCGGAAGTAAGTCTGAGGAGTTCTCTCTGCCTTGTAAACACATATCTGACTATCATTTCCCGATCACCTTCAGACAGTTCCACAAATCGGACGGAAACATCGTATCTGTTTCCCGGGGCTGATTCTGCAGATGATATTACTTTTCCAAGCACATTTATCCATGTCCCGGAGACTAAAGGGAGAAAAACCCTGAGCACGATAATGTCGCCAATCGAAAAACTCCGGTTTGCGACGAATCTCATTCCGGAACCACTG
>JAFDAE010000020.1 GCA_019314005.1 Deltaproteobacteria bacterium
GACAATAGGGACGGGGATAAAATTATAAATTTCTCTTAAAAAAATGGATTAAAGGCTGTTGAAGGTTATTCTCTTTAGCAGCCTTTCTCTTTTTTTAGTGAATATGTCTATGTAAACAATACGTTGTTGGCAGCCCATCGAAGAGGAATAAAAACCCTCATCATACCAAAATGGAACAAAAAGGATCTGGACGATATCCCCAAGAACGTTCTTAAGAGTCTCGATTTTCATTTCGTAGACCAGATGGGCGAAGTGATCAAGACGGCGTTTGGGGACTGATTCATATCCCTTTTGTCTCTCCAGGCCTAAACACTTCTACCCGATAGCGGTCACCCACCAGATCCAGGAATTTTGTTTCATCATCTAAAACCGGAAATGTGCCGAAATGCATGGGAATGACAACCCTGGGCTGTACTAATTCTACAGCCTTGGCCGCCTGCTTTGCGTCCATCGTATATACAGAGCCGATGGGACAGAAAAAGATGGTTGGGTGGTACAACTCGGTTATCAGGGCCATGTCTCCGAACAGGCCGGTATCTCCGGCGTGATACAAGACTTCACTTCCAAAGGATATAATAAAACCACAGGGATTTGCGGTCCCGCTATGAAATGCCTGTACAAAGGTTATTGGTATGCTATTCACGGTAACCGTACCGCCGATATTCCCTCCCACAGTTTGGCTCACTCCTGCCTCTTGCGCACTTAGATGCACCTCGTGCATGCCCACTATTGTTGCATTGTCCCGTTTCGCGATCCGGATCGCCTCATTTAGTCCATGGTCCGCGTGGGTATGGGTCACAAGAATAACATCTATTTTCGGGATACCCTCTATCCCGTAAGGGGCCTTGGGATTTCCTTCGAGAAAAGGATCGATCAAGACGCGAGTCTCTTTCGCCTCCAACATAAATCCCGAATGTCCAAGCCAAGTAATCTTCATTTTGTTCTCCTTAGTAAAATGAAATACCAGCAATGGCAGTTATGCAACGGTCTCACATATATTACATCAATACTGTTTCTATATCAATGAGGCCTTTGAAAGTTGCTATTTTTTGCTCAAGATCTGATTATTTACACCGATCACAAACATAATGGCGGACAGGTTTGTTGGAGCGGACGTGAGCAACATCGGCAAGTATAAGATTATAGAGAAAATAGACGCGGGAGGTATGGCTACGGTCTACAGGGGGCTACAGATCTCCTTAAATCGGCCTGTTGCCATTAAGGTCCTCTATAAGAACCTGTCCGAGGAGCGTGAGCTTGTGGACCGCTTCAACCGGGAATCACTTATAATCGCCCGCCTTACCCACCCCAATATAATTCATGTTATCGACCGCGGATTAACTTCACAGGGGATGCCTTATTTCGTAATGGATCTTGTGGAGGGAACCGATCTCGCTCGGATAATCAAGGAGGAAGGCTACGACACCAACCAAAAACTGGATGTAATTATCCAGGTGTGCAAAGCGCTCTCTTATGCCCACAAAAATGGAGTTATTCACAGGGATGTCAAGCCAGCCAATATTTTAATCGATTCTGAAAAAAACGCGTTGGTGTCTGATTTCAAGTCTCCTTCCGAGATCACTCCCACTATTTCGAAACCTCTCGAAGACGCGATCCTCAAGTGCCTGGAACCTGAGCCGGCAGATCGCTTCACATCCGCAGATGAAATAAAGGATCGCCTCTTGGAAACGCTCCAAGGCGCCCACCTCCAAGATGATCAGAAAAAGGAGGCCATCCAGGGTATTGCAACGATGGAGGATAGATTCGACCTCCTTGATGTTATAACGGAGCATCAATTCGGTGCGGTCTATCTCTTTAGACACAAGGTTAACGGGCAGTTGATGGTGGTCAAAAAATGCAAGGGCCCCGAAGACGGACTTAAGGAAGCAAAACTCCTCACCACCTTAAAGCACAAAAACATAGTCAACATATATGGCGTATCCGGCAACAAGGGGCTTTTTATAATAGTTATGGAATATATCAGCGGGGGAAGCCTGAAGGAGAGATTGGTCAGGCCCCACTCATGGATAAAGGCTTTGAAAACAGCGAAAGATATATGTGAAGGACTCGCCTTTGCACACAAGAACAGAGTTGTCCACGGAAACCTTCGTCCAAGCAACATCCTGATCTCGGCATCAGGAGAAGTAAAAATCACAGATTTCGGACTCAATGAACATTATTCCCCCAACACCAGTGAGACCAACTGGTACAACTTTTATGGCACGCCAAGGTCTAACCAAACCGATATCTTTTCTGCGGGGGTAATCTTCTATGAGATGCTCATAGGATTGCTGCCGGTTTGGAAAGAAGACGGATTCGTTCCCCATAAGCGCTTTAAATCCCTGCCTGCCGAGCTTCAGGCCATGATTTTCAAGATGATCGCCCGTGACCCCGAAAAGCGGTATGAGAATTTTGATGAAGTGCTTGCTCGTATCGATCATATGCTTGCGGCTCGTAGAAGGAAACCCTCCAAAAAAGTGGCAACAACAAAGAAAGCCCCTTCGCCACAGAAAGCCAAAAAGAAGGGGCTGAAGCAGTACTTCCCGGCTTTATTCCTTCTTGTTTTACTACTTATCGCTGCGTTAGCCTATCTTGACTCTACCGGCAAAATCGACTATTATCTGGAGCACTTGGAAACAATTATTACGTTCTGGACCAATCGGTGAGACCTTTGCATAACGCGACATTTTTTCGTCAGGCAAGAAAGGCGAAAACTTTAACCGGAGGAATACATTGGGTATTTTGAGGATAGCGCTGACGCTTCACTGCGTGCCAAAGTTTGAAGCCTGACTCGATTTGGTAGGGAGTGCCGCTTCTTGATCTGTGTGTTCTGATGCAGAGTCGGGCCTTATATCGTATCCATGATTAATAAGGATGTGTTTGAGCTTTGCGAGGTTGATCTGCTCTTGATTGAATCGCAGCTTGACCATCCCTTCTTTGGGATGAATCTGAAACTTCCGGACACCGATAATTTTTGACAGAGTGGTTGCCAGGACGGTCCAATTCTTGTTTTCGGTTATCTCTTTTACCATGAGTTCTATCGTGGCAACCCTTTCCTCGTTGCCGAACCTCCCATAACGTGGCCATTTTATAGTATCTATACGGTGCGGGGGGTTTAGCGAATTCAGAGGCGTTGGTTCTGGTTGTCTATATTTCAAGGTGTTGGTAGCTTCTGGATTTTTTCTTGCTTTTTCAAACATATGCTCTTCTTAGTAAGCGTCAGCGCTCATAATGTCGTGTTTTGTAGAGGTCTCACTCTGTTGTTTTGTATGCTCAAACCTACAATAACTTGATTGTAGAGAAACAGTAGCTTGTATGGAAAAATGTCTTTATATTACAATAAGTAACATAGCAACAATACAGTTATTGTCTGTATGGTAAATTCTACATTAGTTCCGTAGTATAATCAAAACCTGTCTCTTTTTACAACGAGACCCTGAGACCTTTACAAAACGCGACATTTTTTTGTCAGGCAAGGAAGTCAAAAATTTTAACCGGAGGAATACATTGAGTATTTCGAGGATTAAAATTTGAAGCCTGACGCCGCATCACAAAAAAATAGCAGTTATGCAAAGGTCTCCCTGCGCAAAACCGGTCCGAGATGAAGATGTCTTAATAGTTAACTACTCAAAAAAATGCAAAAAAGATGCCAAAATGCAGCGCAATTAAACAATACAAGCCAGCCCACGAATGGAGACCAGGTGAGTTCAAGAGAGGGGTTTTTTACGTTCTTTTGTGAAAACGGGCCGACTCTCCCAATTCTTCTTCAATCCTAACAAGTTGATTGTACTTGGCAATGCGATCAGTTCTTGAGGCTGAGCCGGTCTTGATCTGTCCTGAATTTACCGCAACAGCAAGGTCCGAGATGAAGGTGTCTTCGGTTTCTCCGGACCGGTGTGAGATGACCGTGTTATATCCGGCCTCTTTTGCCATAGTTATAGTTTCAAGCGTTTCCGTTACTGTACCGATCTGGTTTAGTTTTATTAATATGGCATTTCCGATCCCCTTTTCAATCCCTTTTTTAAATATCTTCGGATTGGTAACAAAGATGTCATCTCCTACAATCTGAATTTTTTCGCTGAGACGTTCTGTCATCATTGCCCACCCTTTCCAATCCTGTTCGGCCAAACCATCCTCTATGGAGATGATCGGATAATCGGAAACAAGCTTTTCATAGTAATCAATCATAGCTTTTGAGTTCATCTTCTTGGCCTTTTCAGCCTTCAGGAGATATCCTCCCTTGTTGTAAAATTCGTTGGCAGCCGAATCCAAGGCAAGAGAGATATCTTTGCCCGGCTTATAGCCTGCTTCCTTAATGGCGGTCATAATAAATCGGAGAGCTTCTTCGTTGGAGGAAAGATTGGGAGCAAACCCTCCTTCATCTCCCACTGCCACGTTGTGTCCCGATTTTTTCAAGACAGCCTTGAGCTTGTGAAAGGTCTCTACACCCATGCGAAGGGCCTCACTGAAAGATGCCGCCCCAACAGGAACGATCATAAACTCCTGGATATCGAGGTTGTTTGCTGCATGAGCGCCTCCGTTAATAATGTTCATCATTGGAATAGGAAGGAGACGCGCGTTGATGCCGCCGATGTGCCTGTATAGCGGTAGCCCAAAAGCATCGGCTGCGCCTCTGGCTGCGGCCATCGACACCCCGAGGATAGCGTTGGCTCCGAGCTTCGATTTATTCGGGGTGCCGTCCAAAGAGATGAGAACATTATCCAAG
Source organism: Deltaproteobacteria bacterium (assembly GCA_019314005.1). The sequence continues at coordinate 4,727 of JAFDAE010000020.1, forward strand.
GCGACCTGGTCGGCAGCATCCAATCCAATGATTTTCGGCATAATAATCGTGTTAATATTTGCTACTGCCTTGGAAACTCCCTTGCCTCCATAACGTTTAAGACGCCTGTCCCGGAGTTCCAGCGCCTCCCTTGTTCCGGTTGAAGCGCCGGAAGGAACAGCGGCCCGCCCTATTGCCCCGGAACTGAGTAAAATATCGACCTCCACAGTTGGATTTCCCCTGGAATCAAGAATTTCTCTTCCCCGTACGTCGATAATCTCTGTCATACGTCCCTCCCTTTCTTGTGATATGGGTTCACGTGATACGGACAGCCTCCTTTAGTGCTTCAACAAGTCGATACGGTATTCTCAAATTTCCCTTTCCCACTCCCATGTGTACTCCCGCTTTCCTTGCGCCATGAAAATCAGTCCCGCCTGTCATAAGAAGGCTATGCTTTTGCGCTATACGCTCGTAGAGAATAGTCTGGATGTCCGTATGTTCGGAATAATATACCTCAATCCCTTTCAGGCCATTTGATACAAGCTCTGAGACAATCCTGTCAAGATCTCTCTCCGAGTTGCTCTTTATGGTAAAGGGGTGGGCCAGCACGGGAATGCCTCCGGCATCGGCAATCGAGCTTATCGCCTCAGCAGGTTGAAGGCGATATTTGTCTACGTAGGCCGGGCCATTTGTCCCGAGATACTTCTGGAACGCCTCATTTATTGATCCGATAACTTTCTTCTGAAGGAGAACTTCGGCAATATGAGGCCGCCCAACTTCCCCTCCGCCGGCTACCCTTACCACCTCTTCATAGGATATTTCTATACCGAGCTGTTGCAATTTTTGTATTATTTTGGGATTTCGCTCCTTACGGGCGTTTTGAAGTATGGAAAGCGTCCTGGACAAGGCTGGATCTTGCAAGTCGATCATATATCCGAGTATATGAAGCGTATTACCTTGTAATGAGGTGCTGATTTCAACTCCAGAGAGGAGTTCAACATCTTGAGGTGTTAAATGGCGGTGAGCCTCGATAGTTCCATTGATGGTATCGTGGTCAGTAATGGAAATGGCCCGAAGATCACGATCCCGGGCCATTTTGAGTATCTGTTCAGGAGATAGTGTTCCATCGGATGCTGTTGAGTGGATGTGCAGATCAACCCATTCATCATCGCTGGAACCAGCTTTTTTCATACTCCCTGGGCCTTTTCGACAGCCTCTTCTTGTGTTTTGCATTCTATGCACAATGTGGTGACGGGCCTGGCCTTTAAACGTTTATCGGAGATCTCTTCACCACATCTTTCACAGATTCCAAAAGTGTCGGCTTCGATCCGCGCCAACGCTTTCTTGATCTTTCCGATCAGCTTTCGTTCTCTGTCCCGTATGCGAAGCGTAAAATTTCTGTCGGATTCGAGTGATGCTCGATCCGTTGGATCCGGAAAGTTTTCTTTTTGTCCCGTCATTCCGCTTACTGTTTTGGTGGCTTCGCCCAGAAGGCCTTCCAATTGATCTGTTAAAGAATTTTTGAAGTATTCCAAGTCCTTTTCATCCATAATGACACCTGTATTTTTTTGTCTATAATATCACGTTTACAATAAACATGGATGTTTAACACAATCAAAATATACTGTAAAGAGTAAAAATTAGGACAAACCTGTTATTGTTTTCCACTAAAAAGCTTCTTAAGCTTGCTCGAAAATTTTTTCGATTCCAGTTGAGCAAATTCTTTTAATAGAGATTCCTGTTTTTTGCTCAGGCTGGTTGGTGTTTTCATCCGTAACCTTATAAACTGATCTCCTTTTCCATAACCTCGCAGCGAAGGAATTCCCAATCCTTCAAACCTGAACACTTCATCAGCCTGCGTCCCTTTCGGAATTTCAAGGGTTCGTTGCCCCGAAAGTGTGGGAACTTCAACTGTAGTGCCAATGGCTGCATCCACAAAGGATATAGGGATTTCGCAAATGATATCTGTTCCCTCCCGCTTGAAAAAATCGTGTGGCCTTACATGTATCACAACATAAAGATCTCCGGGAGGACCGCCCTTCAGACCGCTTTCCCCCTCTTCTGTTAGGCGAAGCCTCGACCCCGTATCGACCCCGGCCGGCATCTTGACGATCACCGCTTTCTTATTTAGCACCCGGCCGGTACCGCGACAAGCATGGCAGGGGTCGGAAATAGACCGGCCTTCGCCCCGACAATTCGGACAGGTAGTCCTGATACTGAAGAATCCTTGGGAACGTGTAATCTGCCCTGCGCCTTGACATACGGAACAGGTTTCATAAGATGTCCCCGGTTCACAGCCAGTGCCGTCACATGTATGGCACTTTTCCTGTTTTTCAACTGTAATTTCGGTCTCAACACCAAAGGCTGCATCCAAAAAATCAATCTCGAGATCGTATCGAAGGTCCGCTCCACGACGGGCCGAGGTCCTGGAAGCCCCACCCACTCCAAATCCAAAAAAATCCTCAAATATGTCACCAAAGCTGCTGAATATATCCTCAAAACCGCTGAAACCGCTGAAACCCGTCCCATTAAGTCCCTCATGACCATAACGATCATATATACTGCGTTTTTCCGTATCCTTAAGCACCTCATAAGCCTCTGCAGCCTCTTTAAATCTTCCCTCCGCCTCCTTGTCCCCCGGGTTACGATCCGGATGGTAGTTCATAGCCATTTTGCGGTATTGGGATTTTAGCGTTGCTTCGTCGGCATCTCTATCTACGCCGAGTATTTCATAATAGTCTCTCTTAGTAGTCATCAGTCTATACTGTTTCCTTTATTTTTTATTTTGACCCTGTGTTCATACGAGAGCTTTGCACAACGCGACAGTTGTGCAAAGCTCTCATACGTGTCCAAGCTGCAATTAAGACACAATGTCAGTATTCACGCTGAGACACAAGGTTGCTTTTAGTGAGTTCATTACTATACTTATTTACAATGTTTTTTAGCCATGAATGAACCATGAGGATGCGAGGTTCCTGGTCTATACGCACATATAAAAAATTACCGGTAGGGCTCTTGGAACCTAACTGAATCGTTCGTTCTCTACCCAAGTTTTTTCCTTTCATAGCAATCAATATTGCTGGTTGTGCGAGACCAAAATCAGCCAACCTCCCTTCCTCAAGCGTTAATTCGCGCATCCAGCGTTCCGACACAAGTGCATTTATTATCGATTCAATGTCAGCCTTGTTCCCTTTAGCTCTAAACGGCTCTATTATAAACCAATCTTCTTGTTTTTTTTTAAATATGAGGATTATCTTAGAATTTTTTATACGCAAATCTTCTACATCTTCAGCTTTAAAGCTGAAAAGTTTTTTTGATTTATCGATCGTTTCCTTCTTTTTTTCCGTCCACTTGATCTCATAAAAATAGTAAAATGCACTTAACAGAGCAAATATAAAGGCAAAAAATACCAACCTCTTTTGTATCATTTTATGACCTTGCGCCTGTAATGGAGCAAGACAACTCCTACAAGCAATATTGTAGAAGGCAAAAAAACCGCGGAAAACCAGAAAATGTTTTTCCCTTCCATGGATGAAAGAAGCACTGGAGCAGACTTCTTAGATCTGGGACGAATTGTTATCAGGTTCTCTGCTCTTGAAAGCCAGCCGACTGTGTTCATAAAAAGATCCCGATTCCCGGAAAGATTCATGTAGCCGTTTGAAGCAAAGTCTGAATCTCCAAAAACAACAATAGATGATGTCCTTGCCATATCATATTTTTTATTATTAGTCTTTTCTTCTGTCTCGGATTCAACCTCACAAACAACAGCGATTGAGATAGAGCCTTTTATATCCTTTTTCGGATCAAAAGAGACCCTGCCTTGGTTGAGTCCGTCAAGATCACTTTCTGTCCAACTCTGTTCGCCTGTAAAGGCGAGTTCGGTCACATGATTTTGTTTATCATCAAGGGAGGTGATCGACCGTACAAGAGGGAAAAAAGATGCCGTCTTTAAATCTTGCGTGATCGGATGATCTGCATATTTTGATACGATTGGCGTGAGATAATCCGCCCCCAAGACATTGCTTAACTTATCTATTATGATATCATTTCCCACCTTAACCCCATATGGCTTTAGAAACCGGGGCAATCCTGTTCTTGCTTCCGGATCAACAAGAACGATTATGTTTCCCGTCCCTTGTATAAACTCATTGAGCATTCTTTCCTCTTCTGCAAGAATCTCAGCATCAGGACCGGCGATTACAATAATCCCTGCATCTTTGGGAACTTGCCTGGATCGCATAAGGAGTAGATTATTTACATGGTAATTTTGCGCCTCTATTTCCTCCTTTACAGCGCTGTATCCCTCTCTTGAAATATCTTCTATAGATCTTTCTCCGTGCCCTGTAAGAAAGTATATTGTCTTTTTCTGCTCCCGCATTACCCGTAAAATAGCATTGGTCAAATGTTCTTCAGATATATCATTAACCTTCTCATCTCTGTCATTGCTTTCTATAACGAATGTTTCATAATTTGTAATTTTAAAATGTTTTGCTTTTCCAGGACAACGGTCGGGGTCGACCAATTCAAAGGAAAAAAGTTTACAGTGGTAGGCATATTGGCCAAGAAGATCTTTGGCCTTTTCCCATCCAGATGAGGTTTCCTGCAAGAATGCGGTTACGTGGACGGAACATTCTATTTTTTTCAATATGTTTATACTCTGTTCGGTTAGGGTGTATCGTTTGTTTGACGTAAGATCAAAACGTTTGTAATGCTTAGCCGAAAAGGCTTCAACAAGGACCAGGATTCCAAACAGGAGTAATACCATGAAGATAGCATTTGTCCTGTACCGGGTAGACCGTTTCAGGAAATAGCTTCGAATCATTCCGAAGTTGCCTATTACATAAGCAATAATACAAGATGCGCCGACCAGCCATCCGATCCATAACCGGCTCAAGGCGAAGCTCATAGTATATGCCAAGGCAGAGGCTATCCACAGTAAAAGCCCCACGTATCCAAATGTATCAAACAGTTTTTTTCGACTCATCTTTGCCAACGTTTTGACTCCAATGATCGCAGAGTGATGAACAAAAACAGAATGGTGAGATTTAGATAATATACGATATCGCGCGTATCAACGATCCCCTTGGAAAAGTTCTCGAAATGTTTAAGAAATGATAAATGTGCCAATAAACTTCCCCACCCTGATCCAACAAATGTTTCACACCATCCCAAAAGCCAGAACATGAGGAGCGCTCCGAATGATCCTGCCGCTGCCACAATCTGGTTCTCTGTAAATGATGAGAACATCAACCCCATGGCAATGAACGCTCCGCCCAAGAGTAAGAGTCCTATGTAACCCGTGATAACTGTACCGGTATCCGGCGGCGCATACTTGTATAAGAGTGCGGGATAGAAGCCGGTCAGGGAGATCATAGTGAGAAAAATCGTAAACGCGGCAGCGAATTTCCCCATCAAAAGCTCAACTTCCCGTATGGGATAACTCATAATAAGTTCAAGTGTCCCGGTCTTTTTCTCTTCGGCAAAGAGTTTCATAGTAATAATAGGCATCATCATAAGCATGAATACACTTATGTTTCTAAAGGTCGGCTTAAGAACTATTTCTGTAACATTAATGTCTCCCGCATACTCCATCTGGGATGCCTGCAGGCTGATATTGGCAAAAAATGCGACGGAACTGTAAAAGATGTATCCCGATAATACTAAAAAAGTAGTAAGAACCACATACGCAATAGGCGATGTAAAGTAGACATAAACCTCCCTTTTCCAGATACTATATATATTTCTCATCCTCTATCCTTCTTCTCTGGTAAGCCGGATAAATACATCTTCCAAACTGGGCCGAACTGCGCGAATCTCCAGAAGCGACCATCCTGCGGTAATAATGGACCGGGACAATGTGCCCCGTATCTCTTTTCCGTCTTTTGCTTCTACTGTATAGCGACCGATTCCTGTTTTTTGATCAATTTCCGACGAGATCGATCCGACTCTAGTGATGCCTCGAAGTCTTGCAAGAATCTCTTTCTCCGGCCCCTTGATTTCAAGGAACACCTTATCTGCTGTACGCCCTGTAAGACGTTGTGGAGTATCTATGGCTACAATTCGACCATTGTTGATGATGGCTACTCGCCGGCACATCATGCTGACCTCAGGGAGGATGTGGCTGCTGAGAATCACAGTTTTTCTACCTGCAAAGCCCATGATAAGCTTTCGAATATCCGTGATTTGCCTGGGATCAAGGCCTATGGTTGGCTCATCAAGGATTAGGACATCCGGATTACGGAGTATGGCCTGGGCGATACCGACACGTTGTCGGAACCCCTTAGAGAGTTTCCCTATTATGCGATTTTTGACCGGAATAAGACTGCACCGGTCAAGCACTCTCGCAACCTCTTTTGATACATTTTTGGCTTCCACCCCTTTCATGCTTGCCGCAAACTTAAGGTAGGCCGACACCGGCATCTCATTATATATAGGTACGTTTTCGGGAAGATAGCCCAAACGCCTTCGAACTTCGAGTGATTGATCAAAGACATCGAATCCGGCAATACGGGCAGAACCGGATGTAGCCGGAAAAAGTCCTGTTAATATCCTGATAGTAGTTGTTTTTCCAGCTCCATTAGGACCGAGAAAGCCGAGAATCTCACCTTTGTCCACATGAAACGAGACGTTCTTTATAGCGGTTATAGTGCCAAACCTTTTTGTCAATCTCGTTGCTTCAATCATAATCTCAATTTAAAAACTCGCAAAAAGGAGCCCGACCCGAACAATTAGATACTTTGGAAATTAGTACATTTGACGGTCTCGTAAAAAGTCTTTCACGAAACCATTAAATTGAGTTGCTAATATCATAAGTTATATGATATTAATCATTAAATTAATAGGATCAAACAAAAAGGGCAAGTAATAATTAAACATAACGCATCAGTTTTGTTTGTCAACAGTTGGTGTCCACTCAGAAATGGCATCTTTTGCCCCGATACTGCGTTCTCCGCAGGTTTCTATCCTCGACGTAGCACTGCTACGCCTCCGGTAGAAACCTTTGTGCGGCCTTGTCTCGGGACAAAATCTACCATTTCTGAGCGGACACTGGGAGACCTTTGCAAATGGAAGGCAAACATATACAAAAGATGTTTCAAGCAATTGCCCCGAGGTATGATTTTTTAAATCATTTCCTTAGCTTGAGGCGTGACATTCACTGGCGACGAGTACTGGTCAACGCCCTCCGAGTGCCGCCTGAAGGTCGGGTATTGGATGTGGCTACAGGCACCGGGGATGTTGCTCTGGAAATCGGGCGTCAAAAGGGGAGCTCGATTACAGTATGGGGGATTGACTTTGCATTTAGAATGCTTCAATTAGGGAAAAAAAAGATAGCCGGATCTAAATATTGTGTAGATATCAGACCAGCCCAAAGTGACGCATTCCATCCGCCATTTAAACCAGGGGCGTTCGATGCCTTGACCATGGCATTTGGCATTCGAAATATCGCAGACAAGAAGAAGGTACTGGAGGTCTTCTATGAACTTCTTAAAAAGGGGGGGCAAATTCTCATTCTGGAGCTTACATTACCCAAAATAGATTTTATGAAAAATCTCTACTTCATCTATTTTCAAAAAATCCTTCCTATGATAGGTAAAATAATATCAGGGGATTCAGGGGCGTACAGTTATCTCCCGGATTCGGTTTCGAGGTTTCCCTCTCCAAAAGATTTTTGCGAGCTTATGCGGGAGGCAGGCTTTGAAAAGGTCTACTACAAACCACTCACGCTTGGAGTCTGTACACTATTTATAGGGATTAAGTGCTAGAGAAATAGGTCTCAAAGGTCACAGATTATAATCATGAACGCAACGCGTACTCCCTCTTTTCGAAAAATTATTGTTCCATGGTATTCTTCAACCATATTTTATGGTATTGTTTTGGTTGTGTCGGCCATGGTTTTAGTCTTTGGAATTACAGGTATTTTTATTGCAAAGAGCCAACCCGAGTATAATCTTTTTTATCGATTCCCATTAGCCCTATCACTCCTTGGAGGAGTCCTTTTTGTTATCAATCTAAAGAGATTTTTGTCGCGGCTTATTAAAAGACTAACAGGGGAAGAAGATTAGGAATGCCGATCCAACACCGTATCCTTTTTCCAATTTTTGTCATCCTTGTACGGATATTGAAGATTGTAATGAAGCCCTCGGCTTTCTTTTCTTAGCATAGCGCACTGTATTATCACATCCGCAACTTCAGCAATATTCCGCAGTTCTATGAGGTCACTTGTGACCTTAAAGTTCCAGTAGTATTCCAGAATCTCCTGCTTAATATTATCGATACGATGTTTTGCCCGGGAAAGCCTCTTGTTTGAACGTACGATCCCTACGTAATTCCACATAAAACGACGGATTTCATCCCAGTTGTGAGATACCATGATGGCCTCGTCACTGTCTGTAGCCCCTCCGGGATCCCATGCTGGGAGTTCAGGGATTGTGCTGTCGGAAATAGAACTTAGTTCTTGTATGGATTGATGCGCTGCTTTATCCGCAAACACAAGAGCTTCTAAAAGAGAATTGCTGGCGAGACGGTTTGCTCCGTGAAGACCGGTACAGGCCACTTCACCGACAGCATAAAGTTGTTTAATATTAGTCTTTCCCGCATTATCGGTAACAACCCCTCCACACATATAGTGGGCTGCCGGGACAACGGGAATCGGTTCTTTTGTCATGTCAATTCCAAAGGAAAGACATTTTTCATAAATATTAGGAAACCTCCGCCTGATCAAATCAGGGTTGCGATGCGTAATGTCGAGATAGACCGATTCATCACCACTCTTTTTTAGTTCCATGTCGATTGAGCGCGCTACTACATCCCGACACGCCAAGTCTTTGTGTGAATCGTAATCTTCCATAAATGCATGCCCCTTGGCATTCACCAAGATGCCGCCTTCTCCCCGCACCGCCTCGGATATAAGAAAATTTTTTGCTTCCGGATGATAGAGACAGGTAGGATGAAACTGCACAAATTCCATATTTGCAACCCTTGCCCCCGCCCTATATCCCATGGCTATACCGGCGCCTGTTGCTACATCCGGATTGCTGGTATAGAGATAGACTTTGCACGATCCTCCGGTAGCAAGAATAGTTGTCTTCGCCCCAAAGGTATGAACCTCATTTTTGTTAATATCAAGGACATGGGCTCCACAACAAAAATCCTCGTGGTTGGCGGTTATCAAGCCACGTTTGAGGCTTTTTGAGTATGTAATCAAATCGATAGCGACATGATTCTCAAAGATAGTGATGTTTTTATGTTCCCGGGCCCTTCCGGCCAAGGTCTTCTCTAGCTCTTTGCCGGTCATATCGCTTGCATGTACAATCCTGTTTCTGGAATGACCCCCTTCACGGCCTAAATCAAACGTCTTTTTATCTGATCGCACTGCAAAGCGTACGCCCATATCGAATAGTTCTTGGATCCGCTCGGGAGCCTCTCTTATTACCATTTCAACTATAGATTTTTTGCATAATCCATCACCGGACTGAAGGGTATCCTGAATATGAAGATCAAAAGAGTCATTTGGACCAAAGACCGAGGCAACCCCTCCTTGGGCATACCTGGTATTCCCTTCCATTATATCTTTCTTGGTTATCACCGCTACTGTACTGTAATCTGCCACCTTTAAGGCAAATGTAAGGCCGGCGATTCCGCTTCCGATTACTAAAAAGTCTTTTTTGTATTCCATGATGGGTAATTATTCTGTCTTTTCTATGCTAATCAATCCTAACATGATGATTTTTTAAAAAGTCTTTTATGAGCGAGATTGAGCATTTTGGGAGAAAGACACTTGAATTGTTCAGCATTAATCCCGCTTCAGCGGGACTATTGAGGGCGCAAGTACTCATGAAGTGAAGAATGGAGTTTTTACGAAGCCAACAAAACCTGCACTATTCCAGAAGTGACGACTTGCGCTGCCTTCGAAAAGAGACCCCTAGTAATATCCCGGCTAATAGTATTGCCGCACCACTTAAAAACCATCGGAGGCCCTTATTCCATCTGAGAGACTTTACCTCACTCTCTAAAACCTCTACCTGTTTTGTTTGAACAGCAAGAGCTTCTGATGCCTTTTCATAGGACCCCTTTAACTTCAAAAAATCTGCTGATTCCCGTTTTAGCGTATTATATTCCTCTTCTATCTTACGTGAGGTCTTTTCTTGCTTTTTTAGGCCCGCGGACTGCTCTCGAGTCTCTTTTTTAAGCTCTTCGTTTTCCTCCTTATATAGGGACACGGTACGAACCAAATTTTCATTTTGCCGTTTAAGATTCGTTATTTGTACACTCTTTGGTATATCTTTTGTTAGAAAACGATTCAGCATCCATCCTTCTTTGCCATTTTGTAACCGTACAAAAGCCCATTCATCCTCCTGTTCTACGACCTCTAATTTTTGGTTCGATTTTGCAAGCGCAAGGATCTTGTGAGTTATGTCTTTTCCTGTACGAATGGTGACTTCGAACGAATCCGTTACATACATGGTCTCTGCGTATGCCATACCACCGATTAAAAAAAACACCGCAATCAACTGTATTATCCGTTTCATCAGAACATCCTTTTTCCGGGTTGAATTTAGAAATTATATGCTGTATAACTCCTTCAGAATTGATCAGAAATAGGTATTTAATTAAAACCTATAATAAAAACATATAAAGTTTTGTCAACATTTTTTATGCTTAAACGCTAAATTTGAGGTTTCTTAAAAAGCCGGTTTCAAAGCGTTCAACTTTGTCCAAGGTGAGGAGGTTTTTAAGTGGTATCATGATGGTTTTTGATTTAAGATGTGAAAACGGCCATATGTTTGAGGGGTGGTTCCAGAACGCCAACGATTTTGAGGAGCAGAGCAAAAACAAGTTTATTTCCTGCCCGATCTGTAATTCAATTAAAGTCGTAAAGGCGCCTTCAAAAGTTTCTATCAATATTACCGATACTAATTCTCACTTACCGCAGGAAAGCCAGAGTGCTTTTGCTGAAAATCCATTGCCTAATTTAGTAGAATTTCTGGATAAAAACTTCGAGAATGTTGGAAGCGAGTTTGCCAAAGAAACGCTGAAAATGCATTATGGCGTTTCAGAAAAACGAAATATCAGAGGTACGAGTACTGCTGAGGAAGAAAAAACGCTCGAAAAAGAGGGGATTAAGTTTTATAAGGTCCCGATTCCGCAATATAACTACGATTCTTAAGCTGGAAGCGGTAGCTTTATTAACACCTCAGTCCCCTTGTCCTCGGAAGACTCAAATCTTATCTCCCCGCCATGTGCTTTTACAACTAAGTTCGCCACATAGGTGCCTATACCCATACCCTTCCTTTTCCCTGAGGTGGTATATTTTTCAAAAAATGTAGAGCGCAGTCTTGCCGGAATAACACCCCAGTTCTGAATAGTAACCCATATGTGGCTATTTGCATTTTTGATCTTGATTTTTACTCTTCGATCCAGAGGGGATGCCTCAATGGCATTTTTTAAAAGATTGTCCATAGCATTTTGAAGATACATCCTATCCCCCTTGAAGGAAAGGCCGTCATCTATGGAAAGCATTTTTTTGTTGTATATCATAGAAATCTCGACATTCTTTTCATCGGCCAAAAAATGCAGCGCTTTCCGTGACTGTCTGGCAAGATCCAAAAAGTCAAATTCTGTCTTATTAGGTTGAAAGTGCGGTTGTTCTAAATGGGATATATCAAGATAGGTGTTTACCATGTCCTCCAACTGAATACTGCATTGTTGAATTTGTTTACAATATCCCAATTGATCATCATCCAATGATGTCCTGTTGACAAGGAGATTGGTAAAACCGATTATTCCTATAAGTAGAGATCGCATATCATGTTGCAGCATCTCCTGTTTTGACTTCATTTCCTCATAGCTTTTTTTGTTCTTTTCAGCACTTAGAGTTTGTTCTTCCTGAAAGCTTTTTTCTTTTAAAGCGGCATTAACAACCTCACAAAGTTTTGTTGCTTTGACCGGCTTAGTTAAGTAGTCAAAGGCCCTACAGCGAATTGCTTCTGACGCCGAGCTAAAGGTTGGAAATCCTGAAAGCATAATGATCTGACAAAGGGGATGTCTGGCTTGGATAAATTTAAGGATGTCCACGCCGTCTTCTTGCCCGGGAAGAATCCGATCCACTACGGCAACATCAAACTCTTCTTTGGATAATATGAACTTCGCTTTTTCAGCATCTTCCGCCACAAATATTTCATGGCCTACTGCAGAAAGGACACTATTATACAGACGGCGAATAACTTCTTCATCATCCACGACGAGAATTTTTGCCATTCCAGACTCCTATAGGAGGCTGTCCGAGAATTCTGATCCTACTGCAAAAGCGTGAGAAACGGCCCAAATTTCCGCAAGTTTTCGTCAAATAGGCCCGCTATTCTCCTCAAATTTGCGAAAATTTTGATTTTGTCTCGTTCTCACTCTTTTTCGTTACGGACATAAATCTCGGACAACCTCCTAGGAATTAAATCGAGGAAAGCACTTTGTGGTCCGAGGCAGCTTGAAACTACCTGTTTCGTTAGATATTATAACGTATTATATATATCACTTAGCAATGTTGAATGTCAAGAGGTAGAAACCATTAAGAGGCTAAAGTGCCCGCAACCTCTCAGGCCTGAGTGGGATCTTTCCGCATATGGCTTTGTTGATTAACTCTATAGTCGCATCTTTATCCCTTGGGAGCCTTGCTTTAATGGGAAGATAGTTGGATGCGTGGTTGGCGAAAAAAAGCCCTCGTGAAAGTCTGGTATGTTCGAACATGGTCTTTAACTCTTCCAGCATCTCTTTGGAAGTAATTAAATCAAAATTACCTTCTTGGCAGTCTGCATAAAGTTGGGTGTTGGGAAGAAGGATCAAGCTGAGCGCCCCGACATGGTCGGGGTCCATGGCGCTCAAAAGCGTGCCGGTCTTTTCCGCGTGTATTTGAGAACGATCTCTCCCGGCCACTCCCAATAGAACCGTTGTCGAGAGTTTTATCCCGCTTTCCTTTACCTTCTTTCCAGCGGCAACGATCCTTTCAGCGCTCACACCCTTTCGTATATTCTTCAGAGTGATGTCATCCCCGCTTTCCACCCCCATGTATACGATCCCCAGCCCGTTTTCACGGAGGAGTTTAAGCTCATCGAGACTTTTCATACGAATACTTTTCGCATTTGCATAGAGTCCGATTCGTGTCACCCAGGGCAGACGGCTTCGAATCGTTCGTAATAGGCTCAACAATTTTTCCTGGGGAAGTATGAGAGCGTCGCCATCAGTGAGAAAGACCCTGCGCTGACGGGTGCAATGGTGTGCGGCAAAATCGATATCCTTCATTACAATCGATTCGGGTTTTATCTTGAACCGCCTTCCTTTGTACGTTCCGCAAAACGTGCACTTGTTATGTGAGCATCCCACGGTAACTTGCAGGATGATACTGAATGCCTCGCTTGGAGGACGGATTATGTTGCCTTCGTAATGCATGTTTCTCCAATAAAAATATATTTTACGCTTTAAATCAATTAAAAAACAGCAAAACAGAACTTGATGATTAAAAACGGTTATGTTAATTTGCAGCCAAGTACTTTTTTTTGCAGAAAAATTGTAATACGAAAACATAGTCCGCAGATTACACGGATTAGGGAAATATAGTTTTAAGGAGGCTCATTTGCCTGAAAAACTTAGACCACAATTGTACGGCATCTTTGGACATCCGGTTGCGCACAGCCTTAGCCCGGCTATGCACAATGCAGCATTCAGTTACTTGCGAATCGAGGCCTGCTATATTCCTTTTGATGTGACAGATATCAAGGCCGCGATTCAAGCAGTGCGAACACTCGGCATCCGAGGAGTCAGCATCACTGTTCCTCATAAGATATCAATAATGCCGCACCTGGATCATATTGACGACACAGCGCAACATATAGGCGCAGTCAATACGGTGGTAAACCAGGATGGAAAATTAACCGGAACCAACACAGACGGTATCGGTGCAATTAGGGCTCTGTCAAAAGCAGGGTCTTTAAAAGACAAGCGTATTGTTGTAATTGGCGCCGGAGGGGCTGCTTGACCGAGGTCGCAAATTGGCCGAGGACTTAGGATGCGATTTTGTCCCGTTGGCCGAAATTCCGGCGGTGGATACCGATATCATTGTCAATGCCACTACTGTCGGGATGCATCCGGATTCAGACAAGTCTCCCGTCCCTTCTGAATGTTTAAAACCCGGCATTGTAGTAATGGACGCGGTTTACAGTCCCTTAAAGACACGCCTTTTAAAAGAGGCGGAAACACGGGGATGTATGACCATCAATGGTCTTTATATGCTGGTGTATCAGGGCGCTGCCCAGTTTGAGATCTGGACCGGGGAAAAAGCTCCGGTCGAGTTCATGTTGGGAGTTGCCAAAGATAAGGTAGAAGATTCTTAACTGCTCAGGTTCAAAGTTCAGGGGGTTCAAGGTTCAGAGGTTCAAGGTTCGGGGTTAGTGAAGGTTAACGAAAGAAAGATAGCCCTGAACGGTGAACCCAGAACCGTGAACCTAACAACCTGAGTAGTTACGAAAATTAATAGGAAAACAAACAATGGAAACAATTCAATCAATAGGGGTGACCGAAGCTGTTGTAACCGTTCCGGGCTCCAAGAGCTATACGCACAGAGCATTGGTTGCCGCTGCATTGGCTGACGGAGACAGTGTTATAGAAAACGGCCTGTTCTGTGACGATACTTATTACACAATGACGGCCCTAAAAAAATTAGGCGCCGTTATTGATCATGTTGATAATAATTTTAGTGTTACAGGGACGGGGGGAGAACTCTCGGAGTGTTCCGATGCTCTTCAATTCGGCAACGCAGGGACTTCTATCCGCTTTTTGACCGCAGTTACGGCGCTCGGGAAAGGCGCTTATACGCTTGCCGGAAACACCCGGATGTCGGAACGCCCGATCCAGGATCTTTTGGACGGGCTGAATCAAATAGGGACACGCGCCTATTCGATAAACGAAAATGACTGCCCTCCTGTTAGCGTTGAAGCCAAAGGCCTTGAAGGTGGCAGCCTTTCCCTTAAGGCGAATATCAGCAGTCAGTACCTTTCGGCCCTTTTGCTGGTGGCGCCTTACACTATAAATGGGCTTGATGTAAAGATTGTCGGCGAATTGGTTTCACGACCGTATGTTACAATGACTACAGAGGTCATGGAGCGGTTTGGCGTAAAAGTGGAACAAATAAATCAGAATAGATTTTACGTAGCGGGCCGCAAAGGATACGTACCCACTCGTTTGTCAATAGAACCTGACGCGTCCAATTCAAGCTATTTTTGGGCTGCGGCGGCAATTACACGCGCCCGAATCAAGGTTGCCGACATTAAGCGTACGTCGCGCCAGGGAGACTTGGGGCTTTTGGACCTCCTTGAAGAGATGGGGTGCAAGATAGAAGAAGAACTCGACGGAATCAGCGTGCAGGGAGGGCCATTGCGGGGCATTACAGCGGACATGGGGATGATGCCGGATGTCGTGCCTACCCTTGCGGTCGTGGCTGCTTTTGCCGAAGGTACGACCACGATTCGCAATGTGGCTCATCTTAAAGTAAAGGAAACTGATCGCTTGGCCGCGGTTAAGAATGAACTGACAAAGATGGGAATTAAGGTGGAACTCCTGCCGGACGGGTTAATTATTAAAGGAGGTAAACCACACAAGGCGGTTATCGACACGTACGATGATCATCGGATTGCGATGTGCTTTGCAGTGGCAGGGCTTGCGGTCCCAGGCATCCAGATTAAAGAACCAAGTTGCGTAGAAAAATCATTTCCGACCTTTTGGGAAACACTCGAACAATTATACTGATCGAGTCTCAACAATTCTTAGTTTTTGAGACCTTTGCATAACGCGACATTTTTCCGTCAGGCAAGGAAGGTGAAAAATTTAACCGGAGGAATACATTGGGTATTTCGAGGATTAAATTTTGAAGCCTGACGCCGCATCACGGGGAAATGGCAGTTATGCAAAGGTCTCGATAGAAACCTGCGGGAAACGCAGTATTGGGACAAAATATGCCATTTCTGGACGAAAACTATTTGAGACCGCTCCAAAGCGTTCAATTTTGTCCAAGGTCAAGGAAGGCGAAGATTTTACCCGGAGGAATACCGTGAGTATTTCGAGGACTAAAATCTGAACCTGACGCAGAGATTGGACAAAAGGGGACGCTTTGGAGCGGTCTCATTTAGCAATCATCGCCCGCATCATATCTCCCGCATTCTCCGCATGATCGGCAACGCTGCCGATCATCTCTACCAACCGGATCAGGTGAAAGATTGTTACAGCGTCAGTATCCGTAGCAAAGATATCCTGCTTCAACGTTGCTTCCAGAATATCTGAGCGATGCTCTTTCTTGCGCAATTCCCGAATGTGGTCCTTAACGACCCTCCGCTGTTTCTCGGAAAAACTCCTAAAATACTTTCGCGCCTCTCCAACCATCCCACAGAGACCGTCAATAGGCTCAACAACAGCATCTATCAGGAAAATAATATCACCCTTGAGGTCTTCGGGAAACTTCTCAGGAGGCCTGAACGATAACCAGTCCAGGACATCCTCAAAGGCGTCTATTACATTGTCCTGTTCCCTCAGATACCTGAAGAATTGGAACTTATGTACAGGCATCAACGTTCCCTTGGGGAGATGGCCCCTTATTCGTCTCTTGACGGCATCGGCCTGTTGCTCCAAATTGGCCACCTCGATCCTTGACCGTTCAAAGACATCACATTGGACCGACAGGTAACACTCCACAGAACTTCGAAATTTTACAGCACCTTCTTTAACTTTTTCTGCATGTTCCTGAAGTCCTTCAAAAGGTGAAGAGATAAACATGGAAAGTATAGGTATGCGCATAGTACCCCCTCTGAGACCTTTGCAAAACTGCCATTTTTCCGTGATGCGGCGTCAGACTTCAAATTTTAATCCTCGAAATACTCAATGTATTCCTCCGGTTAAAATTTTCGCCTTCCTTGCCTGACAAAAAAATGTCACGTTTTGCAAAGGTCTCTTAATCTAAAGAAAAATCACGGATAATATTTTATAAATAGTCATACTCGTGATAGCGGCAGCAGGAACTGTGATGACCCAATAAAGCATAATCTTAAAGACTATCCGAAAGTTGACCGCCTCAATTCCCCTGGCAAGCCCGACCCCGATTACAGAACCAACAGCGGCATGCGTAGTTGATACCGGAAGTCCGAGTTTTGATGCAATGAGCACAGTCGTTGCAGCCCCAAATTCAACTGCAAAGCCACGCGTGTTTGTTAGTGTGGTAATTTTAGTCCCCACAGTTTCAATAACACGATATCCCCACATGGAGATCCCACAGGCGATTCCGATTCCTCCGAATATGAGAAGGAAAACAGGCACAGCAACCTCGCCGCCTATAGATCCGGTTTTTACCACAAAGTAGATGACAGCCAACGGTCCGATTGCGTTGGCCACGTCATTTGCCCCTTGAGACAGCGCCACATAACAGGCGGTGCCGATCTGCAAATGCTTAAAGATATCTTCAACGCCTTCCTCGCCTTTCTTCTTCGTATACCGTTGAAGAAAAAACCTCCCCAGGCATCCGATAATCGCGGCTAATATGACTCCGACTCCTATGGCAGAGAATGTCCCTAACTCCATTTTTTTTCCCAGGGGGGTCTTAAACAGGAAAGATAGCACGATAATAAAAGATGTAACCCCGACAAAGTATGGAGACAATCTAATAGCCCTGTCAAAGAGGTTATCCCGGATTAATATAAACCGATAAATGATCTTAAAAATGCCAAACGCCAGGATCATGGCAAAAATGGGAGAAATGATCCAACTGGCTACGATTGCGCCGAGTGTGATCCAATTAACCGCGGAAAATCCGCCCGCTACAATTCCAAAGCCCAACATTGCCCCTACAATTGAATGCGTAGTGGAGACAGGAAGGCTTTTCCATGTAGAAAAGAACACCCAAAAGGCTGCCGCCATTAATGCTGAAAGGGCTCCGATAAGAATTACTCGTTCATCGGCCAGCACATCGGGAGAAATAATCCCTTTCCTGATTGTTTCCGTGACATGGGATCCGATAAAAATAGCGCCCACTACATTCAGAATGCCGGCGATGAAAACCGCCTGGCGCAGGGTAATTGCCTTCGCGCCCACGGCTGAGGCCATGGCGTTTGCCGCATCGTTGGCCCCAATATTCCACGCCATGTAAAAGCCAAAGATATAGCCAACGATTAAGACAGTATATTCTAAAGTCATAGTGACATCTTTATTGCTTGAAAGAGACTGCTATTGCTTGAAAGTGACCACGCCCTCTCTTAGAACTTTTGGCGGGTCGACAGTAACATCTATCACAGTAGATCCTATATCACCTGCAAGGCGTCCACTGTCTAAGACAAGATCTATTTTTTGTACAATTTCATTGTCCAAAGCATCCACGGTTGAACAGGCCGGTCTTCCCGAGATATTGGCGCTGGTTCCGGTGATGGGTCGGCCAACAGCCTTGACCAGTTCCCTTGCCACGGGATGCCCAACCAGGCGGATGCCGATCTTGCCGGTTCCTCCCGTCAAATTATCCGGAAGGGTTTTAGCGGCATGAAAGACCAGCGTAACTTTTCCCGGCCAGTATCGTTTGATCAAGTCCCTCGCGGAGGCCGGAACATCTCGAACCAAAGGAGCGAGTTCTTTTATATCGGCAATTAAAATCAGAATCGGTTGTGAATAATTCCGCTGCTTTATATGATAGACCTTTTCTACTGCTTTGAAAGAAAATGCATTTGCGCCAATACCATAAAAGGCCCGGGTGGGAAAGACCACGATCCCATCCTCCAGAATGACCTTGGCAGCCTTATCGATGCTGTCTCCTAAATTCTCCGAATCAACGGAAACGATTTTAGCCACGTATTTCCAACCGGGCGGCCTTTTCAGCTACTTTTTCAGCCAGACCTTTCTTGTATTCTTTTAGTCGCTTCGCAATAATTTGATCGTGTGCTCCCAGGATTTGGGCCGCCATAATCCCGGCATTCTTGGCGCCCGCGCTTCCGATGGCCATGGTGGCGACCGGTATGCCCGAGGGCATCTGGACTGTCGCGAGCAACGCGTCCAGGCCCTGCAAGGGAGAAGAATCGATCGGAATCCCAATGACCGGCAGGGTTGTGCATGCCGCGATCGAACCGGCCAGGTGCGCGGCGCCGCCGGCCCCGGCTATGATCACCCGAAGCCCGCGTTGCCGTGCCGATCTTGAATAAGTTGCCGCCCGTTCCGGCGACCGGTGGGCGGAAGCAATGGTCATCTCAAACGGGATCTGTAATTGCTTGAGGGCATCCGCGGCCCCCTCCATGATCTTCCAATCAGAGTCACTCCCCATGACGATCCCGACGAGGGGAACGTTATTGGTGCGGTTGAGGGCCTTTTGACCGATATCTTTTCGAAAGTACGCGCCGGGCCAGCCAATTTTAGATACCGCGGTGTAAGCCCGGTCAATGGCATCCTCAATAGTATTCCCCAATGCCGTCACGCCCAAGACGCGTCCACCGCTTGTTACGACTTTCCTGTTTTTAGATGCGGTTCCCGCGTGAAAGACCACAACGCCTTTCATTCGTGATGCAGTGGCAAGTCCTTTGATTACCTTGCCTTTCTTATATGACCCCGGATATCCTTTGGCCGCCATCACCACACAAACCGAGGCCCGTTTATCCCAGGAAATCTTTAAATTTGAAAGACGTCCGTCGATTGTAGCCTCCATTACATCTACAAGGTCGGTTTTCATTCTAATCAAAAGGGGCTGGGTCTCGGGATCTCCAAATCGCGCATTAAACTCTAATACTTTTGCTTGTCCATTCTCTACCATAAGACCGGCATAAAGAACCCCTTTGTAAGGTGACCCCTCTGCAGCCATTGCCTTAATCGTGGGAACCATAATCTCGTCCATTATTTTTTGATGAAGCGAGTCATCAATAACAGGCGCCGGAGAATAAGCGCCCATG
>JAFDAE010000021.1 GCA_019314005.1 Deltaproteobacteria bacterium
CTTGACCACTACCCTGTCACGTACGGGCGGCCCTTCAATAATTCTTAGGACCTTGTTAAAGATACGTTTTGCCAGGTGCATTCTATCTCCTAAGCGCTGTCTATCCTTTAAAAATTGCTGATATTTTTTCGGCCACTACATCCCACGAGAAAGCTTTGCTTGCACGGGCATAACCTGACGACCCAAGTCGTTCCGCAAACCCGGGGTCTTCGAGTAAACGCTCAAGCGCGGCAGCAACTTCTTCAAGCGATCCTCCATCAACCCTCAGGCCAGTCATACCGTCAGCGACAGCATCTCCGGTGCCTCCGGCATGACCAGCCACCGCCGGTTTTCCACAAGCTGCGGCCTCCAGAAAAACCATGCCGAATCCTTCAGTGTCTCCGTTAATATTTCGGTTTGGCATGGCGAAGACATCTGCCGCATTGAACCAGCGGGGCAGATCGTCAGAAGAGACGTGTCCAAGTATGTGAACGCGATCAGAAACGGCCAACTCCCGCGCGAGGAAAAGCAGATAGTCTCGATCCTCACCAATGCCGACAATCGCGTATTGCGCGTTGATACCTTTATCGACCAGGAAAGGAAGGGAATGTATTACCTGATCGAAACCTTTGCGCCTGCTGAGACGCCCCACGGACAGGATTAGTTTTTGTCCCTCGGTCATGCTCAGTAACGTCCGCAAATCAGAGGCTTCCAGACCTGGTCGAAATTGCTTGAGGTCAACTCCCGGCAAAATCAGAACAATGCGCTCGGGCTTTACACCCAGCTTGAGGAGTTCACGACGCGTAAAGTTACTGTTAACGTTTAAGCGGTCGGCCTGACGATAGGTAAACACCATGGCCTGGAATTTGCCCGGCTGTCGCCACGTGGTGATCTCTTCACCATGTGCGTAGATTACAAGTGGGAGTCCTTTGAGACGGGCCACGAGCAATCCCACCAGTCCTTCTGACAGCACGCGTCCTGCATGTACTTCGTCGAATTCGTACCGTGCGGCAAGAACTAAGGAGGTTGCCACAAGTTTCGCATAGATCGCCAGTGACTCGGGCCGTAACCACCTGTGCCGATCCAGCGATAGGCGATGGACAGTGTTTGGGTGGGTAGTGTCGAATGCAGCGGCACCCGGTTGGTCGCAAGTGACGATGTGAGTATCTTTATCTCCGATACGCCGGTAAATCTCGTCGAACGTGGTATTGGACCCGCCTTTGCGTGGCGTGAACTTTTCGGTAATGACAAGATAGCGCTTGCGGTTATTCATGATTGTTTTCTCCTTGAAGGCCACGGGTCACTGAGAGAAGATCACGGAACGTACTCCAACCCGGCTTAGACACAAAGGACAATAGGACGATCCGAATGGCGTTGCGCCAGGCCCCCCTCCTGAGATACACAGTAGCAAGGTCCATGCGGGCACGCTTCAGTCGCCTCTCCAGCCCGTTACGTATATATTTTGGGGCACTCGACAGCGACTTTTCAAGCGGAACGAAGGATGCAACGCTCTGTTCCTGAGCACGCAATGGATCCGAACGAGTTGCGCTATACGGATAAACACAATAGACACTCATGGGCCTGCAAATTACTCCCGCTCTATGGCTGCGCGCGCAGAGTCGAATCAGGAGATTCGCGTCCTCAGACACGCTGAACCCGATCGGGTAACCTCCCAGTTCGAGAAAGGTCTCACGCCGTAAAGTGAGAGTTGGTGTATCACCAAAGTATTCTTCGATGAATAAACCGATTTCCGGACCTTCCATGACGACTTCTAGAGCCCCACAAGCTTTTCGCAGAAGGTAAGCTCCAATGGCGGTGGTTTCCATTGATCTCCGGATCAGACTACCGTCAGGTCGGCGGTATTCCTGATCTCCTGTTAGAAAGTCCAGGTTCGGGTCCTTCTGAATCCATTCAGCATGCCAGCGAAGCCGATCGGGGTAATACCAATCGTCAGCATCAAGAAACGCCATCCATTCACCCGTTGCCAACTGTGCACCGGTATTTCGCGCCGCTGAAACGCCCGCATTCTCCTGATAGAGATATCGGATCCGGTTACCAAAGGCTACGACCTCGTCGGCCGTTGAATCAGTAGATCCATCATCGATTACGATCAATTCATGTGCAGGGTAGCTTTGGCCCAGCACAGATTGGATAGCCCGGCAGATCGTGCCGGCACCATTGAAAACAGGTATTATTACCGAAAACCTTGGCCCGGACATTTTCCCCCTCCGAAGCGTCCACTACGCCAACCACCGGGCATAAGCACATTTGGAGACGTCCCGCTCATGCTCATCCCAACCACCACATCCTTCTTTGCAACAAGTGCTTAGATTCGCTCTTTGCATACCTTTTCACGCTTCCCAGCTCTGCAGCCCGTGGTGCTCGAAGGTAAACTCAACCACCTGGCCTCCTATCCGTTCCAGGGTTTCTGCAATCAGATGTTTTTTGTCAAATTCGCAGAATAAAAGAAGATATCCTCCACCCCCGGCACCGAGAACTTTCCCGCCCAGAGCTCCCATTTTACGGGCTTCTTCGTACATCTCATCGATCTTGGAGGTGGTGATGGCCGAGTCAAATCGTTTCTTCATCTCCCAACCTTGGTGCAACAGTTCCCCGAAACTTTCTATTTTACCTCTCAAAAGAACGTTTTTCAGTTCAAAGGCAAGTTCTTTGGTGGCATCAAGGGCAGCAACCACGTTTTTCTTTTTCTTTTTGTAGCTGTCAATTTGCCGTCCAACGATATTGGCAGAAAGTCGAGTCTTGCCTGTGTAACACAGCAGCAGCCGATATTCCAGTTCGTTGATGACCGACCGAGGAATACGAAGAGGATTAACAACAACGGTGGAGCCTATGAACTCTATGAAGTTGAACCCGCCAAAAGTAGCAGCATACTGATCCTGGAGTCCACCTTTTATGGCAAGCTCGATACGCTCTATCTGATATGCCAGTTGGGCAATTTCATAGTGCACCATGGGTTTGCGTAGCCACCGCTGAAAAAGCCCGATGAGATTCGCCACTACAGTTGAAGAGGTGCCCAGGCCGGAACCAGGTGGTGCGTCAGTGTGCATAAAAAGACGGAAACCTTCCTTTGTTCCTAATGCACGGATTACTGCTTTGACCAGGTCCAACTCACCATCATAGAGCAATCTGTCATCGGTGTGATACTTGGCTACAATATCGTAATCAAGGGAGTGTACCTCAATTTCTCCATCTTCTCGTGGGATCAATGAGGCGTATGCATACTTATCTATTGTGGCATTCAGCACCGCTCCACCGCGTTCTTCAGGATACGGAGGTACGTCGGTGCCGCCTCCGGCAAAGCTGATGCGTAGCGGGGCCTTACTTCGGATAATCATATCTTTCTCTCCAGTTCGCTTTGAGATTGAAAATAGGCTTCCGGTGTTCCAATATCTATGAAATAACCTTTAACGCAAAATCCATAGATAGGATAGTTTCTTTTGACTAATTCGGGGAAGACGTCCTGTTCCAGAGAAACGGGTTTCCCGCCCGGAATCAGTGAAAGCACGTCGGGTTCGAGGACGTAAACGCCAGCGTTGACCCATCCTGCCGGTGCTCCCGGCCCTTGCTTTTCCGTGAAATTCCTTATTTTTCCTTGGTCGTTGAGATCTACTGCGCCATAAGCACCTGTATCCGTTACGTGAGTGAGGGCCAAGGTCGCTATGGACTCCTTCCGGCGATGAAACTCTACTAATTTCTTTAAATCGATATCGACAAAGGAATCCCCGTTCAGTGCAAGGAAGGTATCTTGCAAGAATATTTGCGCATTTTTTAAAGCACCTCCTGTGCCCAGCGGAGCGTTTTCTACAGAATATTGAAGACGCATATTCAACGAAGCGCCGTCTCCTAAAACAGCATGGATATCCTGCCATCGGTAACCCACACATAGAACTACTTCATGGATACCTTGTTTTCGGAGCCATTCCAGCAAGTACACCAGAAATGGTTTTCCTCCGACTACTGCCATAGGTTTGGGGCTATCCGACACTACCGAACGTAGACGGGCGCCCAATCCTCCTGCTAAAATGGCTGCTTTTAGTTTCACACTGGGTCTATTAACCAATTATCTTTTCTCCGAGAGAGGGTAGGGCAGAAATGTAAGGAACACCAGATGCCAGTTCCTAACGTGTTATCGAGATAACGCGCTTGTCTTAGGATCTGGTCTTCTGTGTTGTTTGGTCGCCAGAAACATCAGGAAAGCCGGGACAATGAGTCCCGACAGGCATGCCAATTTTCTTAGCCGGGGAACTTCGTAAAGTCGTTGCAACCACACATGGATGCGGCTTATCAGACGAGCTTCGAGCAGATTAGATTCCGCTTTTCGTAGGCCCTGTGCCAGTTCTTCGGTAGAGGTAAAATTGATGTCAGGGTATCGTGTAAGAGCTTCTGTGAAAAAGACTTCAAATTGCTCAAAAGAGCTTTCAGCGACGGCCGGGTCACCCGTAAAGTTGAAGCGATGCGTTTCAAGAAGCGTCGGCCTCCCCATTCGCGTATTCTCGGCAACGGCATTCAGAGCTCGTTCTGCAGTATGCCCCAAGGCTGGTTCGAAGTACTGGTCTCTCACAATGTACATGGGACCGGAAAGGCTTCGCTGACCATTGTGTATGGCAGCTCCTATAGCCCGCGGTTTCCCGTCAAATGCGCGTGTTTCAGAGCGATGTCCGGGGGCAACAATCACCTCGATGCCGGCAGCGCCCCATGCCTTTTCGACGGCAGGATTCCACACAAACGTTGGCGGAACAGCCACACGCGGCAGGTAGCCAAAAGTTCTCGTAAATTCTGCCACTTCCTCTTTAGCAGCCAACTCTATTTCTTTTGCAGGAATCGGTCTTGACGGCAAGCTCGATGCATCCGTCCATCGGCTTTGCAAATAGGAAGGCAAGTCTTCAGTGTTTGGTGGGCCATTACACGTAATCCATTCTTTGATCTTTGAATCGATGGCCGCAGCTTTCAGTATTGCAGGTGGCCAGAAGTGTTCCATACCGTGCAGTTGTAAAGTGAATACACCAGATGCCACGCCACGATTCATGGCCTCTCGAATGCCGGCGAAGCGGGGACCGGAAAGGCGGAGTCGATAGTAATGCCGGAGATTGGCTTTCCGGATGCGCTTGCTGTCAGGTACTGCCAATACAACTCCCAGCGTCATCCGCGGATGCCGGCCGCGGCAATCACGAAAGACTGAGAGCAGTTCGATTAGACGGTTCAACTGTTGAATGTGTGCTGCAGGTCCTGGTCCCCAGTCATCGCTTTCGATGATCAGCACTGGATGACAAAGAATGGGTTCCCTCCATAGGGTCATCAAGGTTTGTTTGTGGTGCCAACAAAGCAAAAACCAAATTGCGAGGAACCCCAATGATAGGCTGTCACTAATCACTTATCGCACAAGACAAACAAGATAACCGGTTCGTTGCTTCTATGGAGCGGTTTACTGCTTGAAAAGCTTTGGAACAGACCCTTTCCATAAAAAAAGCGCATTCAAATAGATCCTGGGTTAGAATTAAAATGCCGTGGTTCTGTTTTCTCAATTTGAACCATTTTTATTGCTTATATGTTCTTTACCCTGATCAAAAAAATCAGAAGGTATTTGCCAATCCGGAGGAACTTGAGCCATATAATCAATATCCTTGGGAAGACTTACTTTATCTTTGACTCCATACCTCTCACCTATAAATCTTCTCTCTATTTTTTTAAATGGCAAAACATGTTCAGCAGCGATATTGCAACTAAAAAAGAACTCATCACCCTTACTATAAAAATCCTCTAACGCAGCAAAAGAGTCTTTGCAGATAATTTGTATACAAGTTTCTGGGAAATCATAATAATTTGACCAGAGAACAGTCCAGCCTCTGTTAATTTTTTTGATATATTTTGCTAATCTCAAGCTGCAAACATAAGCGTCAGATTCTATATGAATTATTTTGTCAAAAGAATATTTTTGAGCTATTTTAACAGCAAAAGTAAAACTTCTCCACCATCCCGGATAAGTAGTCATTGATATTCTGCCAAAGCGTTCGGGAAATTTGACAATATTTAAATCACTTTTTAGGGTATCGGGCAGAGGTTTCTCCGCATCAATTATTCTTAATCTTGAATCAAAATTTATATTCTCACTACCATCGTTAATGAGAAAAATATAATCCGCACCAAAATACTCTTTGCTGGGGAAGAAATAATTAATCCATTTATTATACCTTGCAGGGTCATTAATATAAGAAGTACAGAATATAAATGTTTTGAGTTTATCTGAACTTTTAAAAGGCATTATATTAATATAAGATTTACTTTTCAGCTTGCTTTTCATGCATTTGATCCATCTCTCACACCGCCAGGGCAGTCTCCTTTCTAACAGAAGATTTTTTAGCTTTTTGAACATTGTATGGTTTATGAAGAACATTTTTATTCTACTTTGCCAAATGAAGGAAAGGAAGCACAATCTAAATGCCCAACTCTCTGTTGCTGGGCCAAACAGCTAATGCACCGCGGGAGGTTGTGACCACGATTATAAGTACGGATGATTACGCTGAATGCCATGTTTTTTTCCATTAGGAGATACGAGCTCGTATCCTGCTCCAGTAATATTTCAAAGGATATAATAAGCTGGCGTCGTTCATGCCAAACGTGAGCTTCTGATTTTGCTTCCACAGGGCATCTGTTCCGTATACTTCGATGCGACGGAGGATATAAGGCAGGGTAACCGCATTTGGATTTTTTGGATCGAGCCAGACTGAAATAAAAATATGCCAAGAAATCAAATAGTTATAACATGCTGAAATAATTAAATAAATCTAGACATTTGCCTTTTGACTCGCTTCCTCGGCCTTCAAACCATGTGTCTCCCAGTTTCTTTCCGATAAGGAATGCAAGGTCGCCCAGAAATCATGGGTCTCCCGGTAGAGGGAGCCTAATTCCTCTGCTTCCGAATGTGTACAGTAAACCAACGTGGTTCCAGCACGGCTACAACCTACTATAAATACGGGCCTGCAAGCTCGAGGACGACGCATATCCCACCAGGCTCCCCGTATGCTTCGCACCGCCCTGTGGGCATGGTAGCGTGAGGTCTTGTCAACTTTTGTCCAGAATTTGGCTACCGATGACATGCTATGCGATCCTCTTCTTTTCATTTCAATCTTCGAAGGCGAACACCACATAACCCAGCACTTCAATAGTGTGATCCATTTCTTTGTCTTTGGATTGCTCTTCTTCTATCTTCACTTCCACTTTGCCAGCATCCTTCTTTTGATAGCGTAAGGTGGCGGTCTCTATACCTTCCGTCGTCTGAATGTCAGCCAGAAACAGAGGCGGTTTTGTGAAAGTCCTCTGAAAAACGACGGGTTTCCATCTGGAATCCACTACGTCATCGACACGGTGCACCTCAAAAGTCAGGTCACCCAGAGTTCCTGACGAAGGTTCCCAGGCAATGTAAGAGATGGTCTCTATTTTATGTTTCTGAGCATTACTCTCCTGTTCCTGCATCATAAACTCAAAGTCCTTAGGGCCGATGTTTTGCAACCTGCCCGTCACTGCATCTCTTCCGTTGAAGCTTGAAACAGAAGCAATCACCACCGGTGCCACCCGGAAGGATTGACCGAATGCGACCATTTTAAAGCTCCCCGTTTTATCCGTATTAAATCTTCCTGCCTCTATGCAAATTCCATCAGAAAGCACGTAACTTCCACGTTCCACTGCCATGTAATTCACTGTTTCCAAAGCATGCTTTCCATCCAGGTACTCCCACTCCTGGAGGCGAATGTCAAAGCCAGTGGCATCCATATTCCGGATCCTTGCAACGCACGGGTTACTGCCATTATAAGCTACAGGCTTTGCCACTATGACCGGGTCATTGAAAGCTTTTATGAAAGATACCCGCATCCAGTTGTGATTCACGTCCACCTCACCTATCTCGAAAATTAAGTCGCCCTCGAATCGCTTCTTTGGTATAATTTTAACAGTAACGGTCGCTACATCGGAATATGCATCCCCGTCGCTCACTTTGAAGGTGAACATATCGGTCCCCGTGGCATTTGCATTCGGCGTATATGTGTAGGTGCCCGTCGTTGCATCTGTTAACGTCACGGTGCCTGAGGAACCATTGCTAACGATCATGTAAGTCAAAACATCTTTATCAGGATCAATCGCGCTGAGGGTTCCACTAAACGGGGTACCAGTTGCGGTCGTCAAACTGCCGTCGCTTGCCAGGGGAGGAATGTTAGGAGGATAGCTCAAGTCGCCCTGGATCTGGAATGCCATGGCGACATTAGACATCGGGCTCATGTTGTCATTACCATCAAAGCTAAAGATCGCTACGTAAAAAGGTTTTATCTTGGATGGTCTGATCGTTATGCACTGTTTAGAACCGGGAATTGGAAGAAGATCGGTACCTACTGGATTAGCGGCCCACCAATTTGTTAATCGTTTGTCTATTATGGTCTCTTCAGAAATCGGCTTATCACTCCATACAATGTGATACCTTGCAGCCTCCTCGGGAGCAGTCCACGCTAATTCAATACCTGGTCCCTTAATCAAGGCCCTTAGATCCAGGATCGCGTTCGGAGGAGTTAAATCGGCCTTTTGATTCTCACGGACAAACTGGACATATCTTCCCATGAACTCCCCATTCCATTTCCTTACGCTCCGTTGGGCCTTTTCTCCCCCGTTAATGCCTTTATCAACGTACTGATTAAGATGATCAAGATATTTTTGTTTACCCGTATGTAAAAAATACCACGCTTGTGGATCCGCAAAATGTTGCGACCACGGACTCGACGTCCCTATCTCTCCTTTCGATACATTTACCCTCCAGCTAAAATTGGAAAAATGATAATTCCATTCCATTAAACCGGAAAGGAAGTTGAATGCTTCCGCATGGGCCTGACAATCTTTCCCCCTTACCTCCTCCATAAAGCTGATGATAGCGCGGGACAAAAAACCCGCCCAGGGGGTCTTCATGCGGCGTTGGCTAATTCTCCCTCCGTTATATGGATCCTGGTCTGTGCGGAGCCATTTGTTAATGTAATCGCGAAACAGTTCAATTATCTTTGTATCCCCTGTTACCCTGTAAGCTTGCAGCGCGTGGGCAAGTGAATGAGCTGTCGCTCGAGTCGTGTTGTCGGTAAAGGGATCGAGATGATTCAAGCGTGTCTTTCTAAACTCAGCCACAAATTTGTACCAATCTTTGATCCATGGATTGGCGGTAAAATAATACGCCTCTTCCATATGATAGAACCATGCATGCTCATCATCTCTTGGCCTGGCATCTATGTCTGTGCCTTTCAGGAAGGAAGCATCAAAGTGTCTCTTGAACTTGCCACCTTTAATCTTTCTCCAGCTCACACCCCCATAAGGGTTCTCGGTCAATTGAAGAAATTTCCAATCTCTATCAAAAACATAACCCGCCATCCAATGTGGACGAACATTAAGCTCCCCCATAGCAAATTGTTCAGCGAAGTAATAATCAGCCGGGTTTTCAGTCGCGATTAAGGCGCTTACACTATAAGGCCATCCGCCACCTTGTCCGGCAGCCCATTTCCTCATGACATCCACCAAAAATTGATTCCACCCAAAATTGTAATTATATGCATTTTTTGTATTAAAAGCCCCCTTACTGTAAACAGGAACGCGCTGGTCTTTTTTAGCAGCTTTCTTGTGCTGGCTTTTTTTAGCAACCTTCTTGCGCCGGTCTTCTTTAGCGATCTTCTTATTGAGTGGGATCAGACCACCCATATCGAGGGTAACTTGTGTTTCTTTGTACCAACGCGCCGGCAGTGTGG
This sequence comes from Deltaproteobacteria bacterium, assembly GCA_019314005.1. The sequence continues at coordinate 9,765 of JAFDAE010000021.1, forward strand.
CTACCGGGTGGTATTGGAATGTTTTTGCCAGGCTTATCAATTTTTCATTGCTGACTTTTGGGCCGTGGAAAAAGAGAAATGTCTCCTTATAAACGTGCTGCATGTCATTCAGCCAATAGAGACCCGTGGAAGTGAAATATGGGGTCCCTATTTTTTGTCTCCATTGTGAGCTCCACGAAGGGAAGAGTTGCAAGGAGAGCTTATTTTGAGCATCTATTTCAAGGCCGTTTGGCCAGGTCTGCCAGAAATTGCGGATCATGGCAGCAACACCTCTTTGGGAGTCGCTAACATCGATGAAACCTTCAGTTACCTTCCCAGAACTAAGGATATTCTCTGTTTGTTTATCACGGATTTCAAACGCATCGTGAAACTTCTGGGCCAGACAAAGCCCATCTCCCCGTGCCTTTTCATAAACAGAGCCATTCCCGAGGCCGAATCTTACTCTCGAATCATCCTTAAAATTTAATCTGAAATCCAGATTCATTTCTTCAAAGTACAGTGGCCAGGCAAAAACCTTGTTCTTGGCCGAGTTTTGCAACTGGTAATCGATTTTTATAAATGGTTTGTCAGCATAAGCATATATTCTGACAGCAAAACCATGGGTGTGCTTCTCGGTGTTATAATATTTTGTTAAGGCCTCGGCCCGAATTACCGCCCTCATCGGCCCTGATTCTTCAATTTCAAAAGTCACATCTGTTCGAGATGAATCTAATTGGACATCACCGGGCAGCCGACCTAAAAAAACTCCGCCGTTTTGGTGGTTCGAAGAGATGATCTTTTCTGACGCCTGAAAGATATGGTCATGGTTTTGATCCAGCCAGACTTCATCGAGGATATTAAAACGTTTTTTGTTCACCGTAAACTTAACAGGGCCAGTGATCACGGTAATGATATCAGCGGCTTCACTCACCTTTAGAGCGGTTTCGAAGTTGTTACCAAAACCATCATCCTGAAGATGGTAGGTAGAAATACCTGTTCCTTTTTTCGTGAAAGCGCCTACTGTGGGTTGAAAGTTAACCTGGAGGTGGCGAATACTGTTGTCTATACACCACCATCGATTCAGAACTTCGAATTGAGCAGGCACAGTTTTCTCAGAAGTATCCACCAATCTAAATTTTCCCGTGTCGTAATACTTTCCAAATGGAAGGGGCACGACAGCGGTTATTGGGTATTCCTTTACTTCAACGCCTGCGGTTTCCTTCACCTGCAGTCGGATTTTCAAACCGCTCTGAGCCTGATCATCTTTTCCGTACCCATATTGAGGTGTCAGTAGTATAGAAAGCAACAGTATTAGGGCCCATTGTTTTTTATTCATCGGTTTTACCTCCCCACCTCGCCCGTGGAAGCCACCGCCATGCAGGCGGTGGAGCCTTCACTTCAGATAGCTTTCAAGATTAGCTCTAAATTTTCCTTATGTTTGTATTCAAAGCGTCCTATCAATAGTCCCAGACTATACGAAATGTTGCGCAACGCCATGATTATCGGGCCGTATAATTCTACTTGCCAGCCCTTGTAAGCCTGCCTAAATCTTTTTATGATTGGTATATACTGCTGAATATAGAAATAGACTGTTATTCCCAAAAAAGAGTGTCCTCAGCAGTGTAAAGCCATTCGGGATAATCGCCCGCCTTTTCCCAGACACATTTTCTAAAAGCTGATGTTCTGCCGCTCAAAGGATAACTCGCTTCATCAATTTCTCTTAGATGTCCCGCCAGCAAGAGACCGCTGTGGAATTGTTGTCCACCACGACGATTTCCCAGTCAAAATCGAGTATCTTTTCCTGTCTCGCCAGATAGTCGATACACTCCGGCAAGTTGTAGCTTCGGTTATAAATAGATATGATGACGCTCACTTCCATCCTTATTCCCGACCTTAAACAAGACAAGCTTTCAAACGGTTCCAGTAGTACTTGAGAGGGAATGCAACACTGGCCTCGTTGGTACCAAATATAATTTTCTGTTGTAGTTTCCAAAGGATATCTGTTCCATAAACCTCTATACGACGCAACACATAGGGGTCTGTGTTTCGTTTGTTGAATCCCGACCGGGTGGAGCAGGCAAGAGCATACCCCGCTTCTTGTACGAGAGCCCGAGTCTCGTCCGTAAAAAGACCGTACGGGTAAGCAAAGCTGTCCACGACCCGACCCAGGCGGTCCTCAATGACCTTCTTGGATTGTGAGATCTCCTCGACGGCTTCTTTTATAGCGAGTTCGGTCAGGCGCGGATGCCTCATTGTGTGGGCTCCAAAAAAGATACCTGCGTGAGCCATCACTTCGACCTCTCTCCAGGTAAGCATTTCCCTTCTGGGAAAATCTCTTGCTTTCATCCTTGTATTGGCTTTTTTTACCATGCCTGCCGTTAAAAAAACCGTGGCTGGGATGGTGTATTCCCGAAGGATGGGGAACGCGTTGTCGTAATTATCCCGAAATCCATCGTCCAAAGTAACGGCCACGGATCGTTCCGGAAGGCTTTCTTTGCCCCGCAGATACCTTCCCACGGCCTCTAGGCTGACGAGATTAAAACCTTGACTACGTAAAAATCTCATGTGCTTCGCAAAGCGCGTAGGCGGGCACGCGTACCTGCGCTCTCTTTCAGAACGCGGTTCCGAAATCATATGGTACATGAGGATAATAAAGCGAGCCATGGCTATTCTATCCGCAGCTTCAAGTGCCGTCTCCTTTTGAGTCGGCGTTCATTACGCTTCTTCTCCCCTGGTGAACCAATTCACGCGGCGTGGAAGGTGCACACCTTTTAAGAGCCCATCTTTCATCTTTCTCATGAGCTTGCGTTCGTGTAACCACATCCGGTCTTTCACCTGGTAAAGCTGCCCCTTGCTAAGCTGAGTCTGGCCGAAGCATTCGCCTCTCTCCAGCCGCTCAAAAAGCTCCGCATAAACATCTGCGCTGTCGTGCACCGCTCGCCAGAAGAGGGTAAGTTCGTCGCCCCCCTCTTTCACCTCCGGAAAGATATGCGCAATAAGATTCCCTGTATCGATACCCGCGTCAATATAATGCAGGGTGCAGCCCACCTGGTCGGGTTCCCCATTATACAAAGCCCAAAATGTGCAGTCCGCGCCCCGGTAATTCGGGGAAGGACCGCCGTGGAGGTTCACAATTCCCAATCGCCCCTTCGTAAGAAGGGGGCCCCGGATCAATGAAGTGCCGAAAACTGCGATCACGGCAGGTTTTAGACGTTCGGCAAGAGCGATCACGTCCGGGTGGTTGATATGAGGCACTTTCACAATCAGGTCTTCTCTGTCCAGGTGCGGTGACTGGTCACCAAAGAAAAAACGCGCCTCGCCCCCACCAGCGTAACGCTTCCGGTCCCTGAACCAGCGCCAGCCCTTTTGCCATAAATTCCGAGGATTCAGCATGAGTTTTCGAAGTTTTTCCCAGATTCGTTCACCTCCTGTCTCCTGAACGATGGCCAGAGGGCGACCTGCTCGGCATAGCCGATTGGCTACATATAGATGACGCGGTGAACGACCGCAAAGAATCATGATAGAAAGCTTAGACATCGGTAATCTCCTTATAACTTGCATCATAAATGGTCATGGACGAGTATTCACTCCTTGGAGAATGGTGATGTCGGTCATCTCCGTCATCAAGGCATCCGCAAAGAACTTAGCGGCCCAGTTTGGGTATTCGAAACGGGAGTACGTTCCCCAAATGGGAACCGAACCGGCGACACCACCGTCCACCTGGTCATGCCTTCCATTGATTGTATGGTTTCTCTTGAGATAACTAAGCGCCTGCTGAACGGATGATGAAAATTCGTTAGTTCCTCGAGTTTCCATGAGCCTCTTCCAGATGATTGTTATTTGTGCCAGCCCTGTGAGACAGCAATATTGAGCCTTGGGAATCCAGCCGTCGCTGAAACTTCCAGCCAGCCATCCGTTTTCACGCTGAGATACCGCCAGAGCCCTGGCTGCCTTCTCGGCTGCGCCTACCAACCGTTCTTTGCCGAGTAGCAACCCACTTTCCAAAAAACCTCGAATCGCATAAGCAATCGTATGAGTGAAAGGCAAACGACCCGAGGTGAAGGCGTTGTTGGCGAACCATCCGCTTTCCGTTTGCTGGGTAAGTGCCCAATCAATGTTTCGAAGCGCGGCCCTTTGCAGTTGTATTTCGTTAGAGACCAGCCCGACGCGCAGCAGAGCCCACGCTGTTCGGGTATTATAGGTGTGTGGCACTCCGTTGTGAACACTGCGGCGCCAGCAGCCATCACTATCCTGTTGCGCCACAAGCCATCTTCCAGCTTCTACAGCAGCCTGCAAGCACTCCTGTCGATTGAGTTCTACGTAACCTGAAACCAGGCCATGTATAATCTGTCCAGTATTGAATATCACCGGCCTGCTCCCCGCCTCACCGAAGTGCCCTGGAAAAGAACCGTCCGTGTTCTGAATGGAAAGTTCCCAGTCGAGTATCTGATGGGCCCGGTGCAAAAGATCTGTCTGGTTCAGTAACTTTGATGCAGCAATAAAGGTCTCAACAATGTACCCGCTGGTTTCCGGGTAGCCGGGAAGCCAGCCGTCCTCGAAGCTCCAGCCGGCCGATACTCCGCCCGAGTCCGACTTCCCGTTGCGTTGATCTTGTGCACGGCAGAGCCAGTCAATGACCGCCTTGAGGTGAGTCTCGTTATCGCGCTCGCAAGTGACAGGGACGCCAGGGCTTGTAACGAAACGGAAGGCTGAGGATGTTAGTAATGTTCATATTACAAATTAGTAAGTAGTAAGCAGTAGGCAGTACAGAATCCTTAGTTACAGAATTTGTCTGCTTTTTCAATCATTCCATAAAGCATCCGATTAACTTCATCTTATCGCTTTATGAGTTCATGGTATTTCGTCTCATTCAAGTATCCAAAATCCTACGAGAAATCTAACCAAACCTCAGTTTCACCTGCTTCGCCAGCGCAGTCTATCAGTTTGCTGATAAACGCTTTCTCATATCTTCGTTTTTTCCATGCTTCCGCCAGGTTTGCCGG
>JAFDAE010000203.1 GCA_019314005.1 Deltaproteobacteria bacterium
TCGAGAAGAACTCGGTCTCTCGGCACTGGAAGGCCGCCAGCAGCAAGCAGCTTCAAGAAATGATGGAACGATCGTTGAAGGACCTGGACTTGTGCGTGCTGTTGCTGGATGGCAAGGAATTCCATGATGTTACGCTGATCGTGGCCTTGGGTGTGGACAGGGAGGGTCACAAACACGTGCTGGGGCTATGGCCCGGGGCCACGGAGAACGCCGAAGTCTGCGCGGCTCTGCTGGACGATCTGATCGAGCGTGGGCTGTCGAAAGAGAAAGCGTATCTGTTTGTCCACGATGGCGCCAAGGCCATCAAGAAAGCCGTGGTCAGCCGCTTTGGTTCCAAAGCCTTGATCCAACGCTGCCGAGTGCACAAGCGACGCAACGTCGAGAAGTATCTGCCGAAGAAGTACCATGGGATGCTGGCGATGAAACTACCGGTGGCCTGGGGGATGACACAGTACGATCAGGCGTACAAGGAACCGCAGAAGGTTCATGACTGGTTGGCCTCGATCAACCAAGCGGCGGCTCACAGCTTAGAGGAGAGGTTCGAAGAGACCTTGACCATCAATTGCCTGGACCTGTCGCCGCAGCTTCGTCGGCTGTTCGCCAGCACGAACCTCATCGAGAGCTGCCTATCTCGGGCCGGCGATCTGTGCCGCAACGTCAAACGCTGGCGGGACGCGAACATGGCCCGGCGATGGGCGGGTACGATACTGCTGGAAGCCGAGATTCGATTCAACCGAATCCAGGGCTACCGAGAGATGCCGTTGCTGGTGAACGCGTTGGGCAAAGCCGTCGACATGAAGGAGGCGGTCGCGTAGAGTCGATCCACTGTCACCCGGCTGAAGATCGAATTCCCACTACAACCGGGGCAAGTTTGTCATGACGCTTCAAAAGTCTTGGCGACGCTGCATCTCAAAATCGAATTCGATTCGTTCGAGCATGCGCGAGGAAGCCGTTGATGTCCCCCTATGCTCGGGCGGTGTAGGGAACCAGCACCTTTTGTTTGCTGAACGGGTACCCGCCGAGGCAGTGTACATTGTTTCCCTTATGGCGCCGCGGGCGGACACGCGACAGGGCCATCTTGTCCGGGACGAACAGGAATTCGACGGTTTCTCTCCGGCCGTCGGCCAGGTAAGGGTAGAATTTCGAAAACGCCGGGACGCGCTCGCCCAGGACATCGTAGAGGATGAGGCGGCGCTTCTGTCGTTTGTACAAGACGATGACGTCCAGATCCGGAATGTGATAGATGTTGTCTCGAAGTCCGTAGAGGCAGTGAAAAATGAGCAAGTTGGTGTTCAATACGCCAAAATGATCGGAGACGGGAGCACGAGCGGCCGCGTACGTGGAAATGAGATCGAGGTTCTCCGGGTTGTCCGGATCCAGTTTCACGCTGCCGGGCAACGCCTCCACGCGAGGCGCTCGGACGCTGACCTTGAATTCTTTTACGGGTTGAAATCCGTGGGATCTGTAGAAGCGAACTACGTCGTCGTTCGAGAGCAAAAAGACGAAGTGATGGTCCTGCTTCGCGCTTTCAAGCGCCTTCTGGAGGAGTTTTCCCGCAAAACCTCTGCGGCGGTATTCGGGCAAGGTCCCGCAGGTGCATATTTGCGCGACCTTTCGACGCTCTCCATTCACCACCATGTCCATGGAATACAGGCTTACATTTGAAATGATCGTGTTGTCCTGGAAAAAAGAAAACGGAACATATTGAGAATCCCAGAATCCCTTCTCCACCCATTCCTCAAAGTCGAACTCGAAAATGGTCCTCATGAACCGATTCAGTGCGCTCAATTTTGAGCGATCCTGGTAGTAGTTCGTGCGCAACTCGAACTGATATTCCCGGCCGCCGGACAGAGAGACATCTGGTTGGTTTTGATTTCCCATACTACTCATCACCGCTAAGTTAACGTTTCCGTTTCGTCGAGCTTCGTGATCGAGTTCCACTTCGCGGTGGTGTCAAGGATATTTCGCTTTTTTGGGTATCCTCCTGAGAGGGATGATCCCGCCTGACCCATGGGTCAGGCGGCGGATCGAACAGACCGTCCGTTTGCCGACGGTGGAAACGATCGTATACCGTATGCCATCGGCCATACCGTTCGGGCAGATCCCACCAGGGAGCCCCGGTTCGCAGGATCCAGAAGATGCCGTTCAAGATTCGCCCATGGTCTTTCCATTGGCCGCCGCGTCTTCCGTTCTTTGGAAGCAAGTCTTGGAGTTGTTCCCATTGTTCTTCTGATAATTGGTCGCGTCGCATCCGTGTTACCTCCCAGGACGGGCCCGCTTCGTGCCTCTATCCTGGATATCGGCAATTCACGGATTCGTCAGACACAACCTAGTAACGATAAGCGAAAGCTCAATCGAGTATTAAAATGATCACACTAGTCCGGCTACCCTAAAGTTGTGGGTAGACATAATAGATGCCATGCTTACCCTTGCGTAAGCATGTTTCCAAAGCACCAGAGTTAAGCATGTCTACGCAAGCGTAGACATGACACCCGATCACTAACGGACCCACCAGATTAGGATAGTCAGGGCACGAGGGTGGGTTGGAAAGGTGAACCCGGTCATCAAGAAAGTTATTGGGCGCTCTTAATCAATCCCATGACCTTTTTATAATGTTGCTTCAGGTTTTTCATCGCTGTTCCGAAATCGGCAAGCGGGTAAATTTGGAAGTCCGAACAGACGCAGGCCGGCATCGAGATGATAAGCTCATCCAAACCTTCCGGGCTGTCTACGTCGATGATGAGGATGGCCCCATGATTACCCGCCAACGAATAGATGGCTTCAATGTTGCGCGTTTTCTTCCGCTCGGCCGTCCACCGTTCCATCGATTGGACCATGACGGGCCCAACGTCTTGCGGCATTTTGCTGTCGTCTGTGATGACCAAAAACTTCATACTGACCTCCTTGTTTGACTGTTATATTCGATGCGTCGCCCTGCTGATTCAATAAAAAATCTATGTTACAACCTTATCTTTCTTAATTCAAGCACTTTTTGGGGGGTGTAAATCAAGATTGTTGGTTATTGAGTTCAATCGCCAGGTGTCAGTGTTCAGTACCGCGCAACGCTGGATCAGCTCTTTAAGTTTCTCGATGCTGAAACCCGAAACCTGACACCTTTTCCCCAAAGCTCTAAATACGCAGCAAATGGACATGGGTATTCTCATTGCCAACAGTGGTAATTTACACCCCTTTTTGGGTAGCGTCAAGGATCTTTCGCTTTTTTTTTGGCTATTCCGCCGACACACAGACACAGATTTTCAGTCCTATGGTCGGCCCATAAGCCATTTCTTATAAAAGACTTACAAGGCGTTTTTTGCGTCACAATGAGGATTACAAGTAATGGATATGGCAACTCAAGCCGGCAGGATACGAGTTTCACTCTCTTGAGGTTATTCCAACAAAGGTACGCAAAGTCCCATAGGATTTTAGGACGCAACGTACCCTGCCTATTTGGGATATTTCGGCAAATCTATAGTTGGCGAATACCAAGGCACCGATATCACATTTAAGATTTCAATGGTCATTTTCCGAGGTCTACCACCTAACCGTCTTCGTGCCCCTGCTGCGGCCAGACCGGCCATTGGCCGTTGTCGTGTCGATTTGGGCTCCAGCGCTGGCAAACCAACACCCTGCTTATTTAGATCGTCAACCGTATTGATCAGGTGCTTCAGATCACGCCCCAATCTATCCAGTTTCTATACAACCAATGTGTTGTCCGGTTGTAAAGCCTTCAAACAAGCCCGCAGACTTGGACGATCATCTTTGCGTCCGGAAGCTAAATCTTTATAAATTCTTTTCGAATCAATCCCGGCATCAAGCAGCGCATCTCGCTGCAAATCAAAAACTTGACTCCCCGTCGCTTTTTGATACACGAATATAGCCGATCTGCATTTTTCCTTTGTCAGAAAACTTAAAACCCTGATAACAATCTTGTATTATTTTTCTTGTTGTTTGCGACATCATAATAGCTACTTCATTTCAGTGCAAGAAAAACGAGTGTTTTGCTGACAATCCGAATATCCTTTAAGGAGCTGTGCCATGCCCAGGATGAAAATCCTCAATACCATTGAGCAGGAGGTTTTTGAAAAACCGCCGGTATTCAATAGTGTCCAACGAAAACGGTTTTTCGATTTCCCTTCGGAAATACAGCGTATCGCAGCCAAACTAAGAACACCTACCAACAGGCTGTGTTTCCTGCTTAACTATGGTTATTTCAAAGCTTCGAAACGCTTCTTTTCTGTATGGACATTCCATCCCCGTGATATCGAGTATGTGGCTCAGCATTCAGCCATCCAGCTCGATAATGTTGATATAAACAACTACAGTAAACAAAGCCTACATCGGCATCAGCATCTAATTCTCAATTTTTGTGCCTTTAGAGCATTTGATCATAAAGCACGTGTATTTATCCCGAATCTTCTACATGGGCCATTTCCATGCTCATAACTAACTGAAAACAAACTCAATTATAATTTTATTTGTGTAGTGACAATTGTTTCTCTATTTTTTCCAATTCAAAGA
>JAFDAE010000204.1 GCA_019314005.1 Deltaproteobacteria bacterium
GATGACAGATGATTGAACAGATTAAAAAGTTTGAGGACAAGCTGATCGATCAACGCCTGGCTGAAGATCGAGAGCTGATCGCCGTCTGCGGTTACGATGATAGAGTTGTTAAGAATGGTCAGTTTGGTGGAGAGATTCTGGAATCTGTCTTTGACTCGATCAATATTCTTGGCCTGGTCTATTTCATGCCGCACCCTCTGTACCAGGGAATAATAGAACACATGGCCAAATCGGTTTCCGTCCTTTCACCTCAAGATTGCGAAACGCGCACGTTTCTCCATGACATCCCCGTTATAGAGAATTTTGAACCGGAGTTGATTGCCACAGCCCTTTCTCAACGCAAGGGGGCCGTATTCCGCAGTGGGGCTGTTATAGCCCAAGGGACCGTGACCATTGAACAGGCCTTTATTGCCGCAAGCTCTGTTGTTCACGCGTTATTTATCAATTATTTCATTGAATACTGGCGTAAGATGCGCTCGGGCCGCCTTACCACGTCCGATCGTAATCATTTCGAACATGTCTTGGAAGGCCTCTTCTCTTTACCCGAGGGAAATTTTCCATTGGGATGCGGACCTTTTGACTCTGAGTCTGTTATTTTAAAGGAGATGGCCCGTTCAGGGCAGGCTATAGTAGATGCCGGATTGGTTGATTCCTTCTTTGGCAATGTCAGCTATACAGCGCAAGGGATTTGCTATATCAGTGAGACGGGAAGCAGTCTGGACGAACTGGAAGGCGCTATCGTCCCAGTGCCGATAAACGGCTCTTCCAGCGTGGGTCTTACTGCGTCTTCTGAATTGGACGCTCATATGAGAGTCGTAGAAAAGACCGGATGTAGCTCCATCTTGCATGGCCATCCGAAATTTTCCGTGATTGCCTCTATGATGTGTGAAGAAGACGGAACTTGTCAGTATGATTGTTACAAGAACTGTCCTAAGTTAAGAGACCTTGAAGGTGTTCCGATCGTCTCCGGAGAAATCGGGGCAGGGGGGCTGGCGAAAACTCTCCCTGCTCGTATTGAAAAGGACAGTGGCGCCATAGTTTACGGGCACGGCGTGTTTACTACAGGTGCAAGCGACTTCAGAAAGCCGTTTGATAAGATGGTAGAGATAGAGCGGATGGCCCGGAAATTTGTTCTGGGGGCAATACTTCAGTGAGAGCGGTGCACCCGACCCCTGACCCCTGACCCCTGACACCTTCTCAATTGAGCTTCGGCTCAATTGAGGTGTTAGTCTCTTTTCTGCGCAGCTGACCACAGGCAGCGGAGATATCAGTTCCCTTGCTATAACGAATCATGGTCGTGTAGTGGTGATCGATCAATATTTTTTGAAATGTGAGTATTGCTGATTCTGTCGGTCGCTTAAAATAGCTTTCTTCAAAGGCATTAAAAGGAATCAGGTTGATCTTTGCCTTGACCTGGCGCAGCAACTTGACAAGGCGGTGGGCGTCCTCGGGTGAATCATTAACTCCTGACATCAGGATATACTCAAAGGTAATTATCCGACGGGGCGGAAGTGGGAAATTCTTACAGGCTTCAATAAGGGTTTCAATCGGATATTGTCGGTTGATTGGCATGAGATATTCTCTTGTTTTATTATCTGCCGCGTTAAGGGATACCGCGAGGTTGACAGTGATATCCTGTCCCAATTGCTCAATCTTCGGCACGATACCTGCCGTGGAAAGTGTCATCTTTCTGCTTGAGAATTGCAGACCATTGTTTGCCATGAGGATTCGAAGGGCGGCAATGACGTTGTTATAATTGGCAAGGGGTTCTCCCATCCCCATCAGGACAATATTGCTAAGCCTCATGTCCGATTTGAGTTCTTTCTGAATCTCCCATACCTGATTGATGATTTCGGCCGAGGCCAGATTTCTGACAAATCCTCCTTTGCCTGTGAGACAGAAGCGGCATCCCTGCGCGCATCCGATCTGGCTGGAGATACAGAGTGTCCAATGGGTCTTTTCAGGGATAAGCACGCTTTCGATAAAATTTCCATCCTCAAGTTTAAAGAGATACTTGCGGGAACCGTCATTTGATTGCTCAATACGGGCTGTTTCAAGACGGCTAATGGTAAGGTGTCCTGAAAGTAATTCTCGCAATCTCTTTGATAAGTCAGTCATCTGGTCGAATGACGTGGCATGTCGGAGATAGACCCATCGCAAAATTTGACCGGTCCTGTATGGCTTTGCCCCTCTTTGGCTTAACCACTCTGCCAATGCCGTCTCGGAGAATGATTTTATGTCTGTTTTAGGTTCCATTGATATGCGGCCTATTTTAGTGTATGTAAATCGAAATAGCAAGTAAGGTGTTGTATTCATCCAAACCAATAAAACCAATCATAACACTTTAGCTGTTTAGCTGTTTGAAAAAATCAACCTTGCGAACCTGTTTTGAACCGCAGAATATCGAACAAGGAATTATGAATTATGAAATATAATGATAAAGAACAAACCTTCGTAATTCGAAATTCCTTGTTCGACATTCGATATTCAAATAAGGCTCGCCTGACTCGGCAATATTTGACTCTTTCAACGAAAATAGCAAAATTTTCAAAGCGCTAAATTATATTACAACTAATCTAACAATGCCTTTAGTCAGTATTATCATTCCCACATACAATCGTGCTTCTTATCTGAAAGAGGCGATTAATTCGGTTTTGTCACAGGACTTTCGTGACTTTGAATTAATTGTGGTCGACGACGGTTCAACTGATGGAACAGCGAATCTGCTTGAGTCTTATGGTGGATCCCTTTGTTCCGTTTACCAGGAGCACCATGGTGTAAGCGCCGCCCGAAATACCGGTATCTCTCACGCTAAAGGAATATTCGTGGCCTTTCTTGATTCCGACGATCTATGGCTTCCGAACAAGCTTTCCATTCAGGTCGATTTCTTTCAGAGAAATGCTGACGCTCTTATCTGTCAGACAGAGGAGATCTGGATAAGGAATGGCGCCCGGGTTAATTCGAAAAAGCGGCACAAGAAGTATTCCGGTGATATCTTTGAAAAAGCGCTCCCTCTTTGCATCGTGAGTCCTTCTGCGGTCATGATGAAAAAAGACCTCTTTGATCGTGTTGGCTTTTTTGATGAGTCTCTGCCTGTGTGCGAAGATTATGACCTATGGCTGCGGATTTCTGCCATTTATCCCATTCACCTTATTGAAACACCGTGTATAATCAAGCGGGGAGGGCATGGTGATCAGCTTTCCCGGTCACTTGAAGGGATCGACCGGTTCCGCATTAAGGCGTTGCAAAAGATATTAAAAAGCGGCGTACTCACTGAAAAGCAATACAGAGCGGCTTTCAAGGCCCTTGAAGAGAAATGCCATATCTATGGGACAGGCTGTGTGAAAAGGGGAAAGATAGAAGAAGGGAAACGTTATCTGGAGTTGCCGGAACGCTATAACTCATAAATTCGGATGAGCATTATTTGAATATCGAATGTCGAACAAGAAATTTCGAATTTCGAAGGAGTTTTCTTTATCCTTTACTTTGACGTTCATAATTCCTTGTTCGATATTCTGCGGTTCAAAACAAATATGCCAGTTTTTAAAAAGCTGTGTTGCGATGTATTATATTCTTCGTGTTTGAGCTATCAACCACTCCACCGCATCCAGAAGGTCATCTGCAATATAATCTACCTTGACCCCTTCTTCTTTCAGCCTTTTTTCCGTTGTTTTTCCCTTCCCTGTTCGTACAAGTATGGCCATGCCGCATCCGGCTTCCACGGCTACAACCATATCTTTCATGCTGTCGCCGATCATGGCGATAGTTGAAAGGTCGAGATTATAATCTTTTTGGGCCTGAAAAATAAGGCCGGGTTTTGGTTTGCGGCAATTACATCCATTGTCCGGCGTATGGGGGCAATAGTATATACTTTCGATTTTTCCACCATAGAAAGTGATAGCATCGGTCATTTTGCCATGGATATATGCAAGGCCGTCCCTTGTGACCATCCCACGGTTGATAACTGATTGGTTGGTAATTAAAATCGGGGTAAAGCCGTTTTCTGACAGCTTTTTGATTGCCTCGAGACTTCCTGGAATAAACTCAAATTCCTCCCACGATTTTATATAGTCTGTCCGATCTTTACTAATAACGCCATCTCTGTCCAAAAAAACCACCCTCATATTTTTTTGTATCCTTTCTTTAATAAATACTTGACATTATCTCTGAGTTAAGGCACATTTATAATGTCTTTGATCGAAACCAGCAACTGTTAAGGAGAATATTATGGCTCTCACCAAAGAAAAAATTATCAATGAAGTTTACAAGACAATGAATTTCAAAAAAAGCGAAGCTCGGGATGTCGTGGAAAAGCTTCTGGAAATTATGAAACAGACACTGGCAAAAGGCGAAGATCTCCTTCTCAGCGGATTCGGGAAATTCGTAGTAAAGGAGAAAAGAGCGCGCAGGGGCCGCAATCCCCAGACGCGTGAAGCCTTGCAATTGCGCGCCCGAAAAGTAGTGGTCTTTAAGACCTCCGGGATATTGAGAAAGAAGATTAATTCTTCTTAGTCAAGGCCGCACAAAGGTCTCTACCGGAGGCGTAGCCACGCTACGTCGAGGATAGAAACCTGCGGAGAACGCAGTCTCGGGACAAAAGATGACATCTCTGGATAGACACTCCGAGACCAAGGTCTCTCCTTAGGGTGACACAACAATAGCATCCGTATAACCGTTTTGTATTAGTGACTGCTCAAGCTCCTTTGCTTTTTCAAGTGTTGTACATCGTGCAACACGTACCCGGTAGAAAGTAGTAGCTCCTGTCTTGTAAACTGCAATATGCGCATTGTTATAATCTGCCGCAAGCCTTTTGAGCAAGGCTGCGGCATTTGTTTTTTCTTTGAATGCCCCTACCTGGATAGTGAATTCTCCTATATAATAGTTGTCAGGGGTATAGACCTGTTTAATCTTTCCGTCAACTACTGTCTCTTTTAACCTGCCGAGGGCTTTTAACTCTACAGGGGCAGTGCCGCTTTCCACAATATTAATTGCCTGTGCTCCACGGTATGACAGATCGACAATTCTCCCTTTAACAAATGGCCCCCGGTCATTTATTTTGACAACTACTGTCTGCTTGTTATGGAGATTTGTGACCCGGACATATATCCCAAGAGGAAGGGTCTTGTGGGCCGCTGTCAATGCATGCATGTCATAGATTTCACCACTGGAGGTCTTTTTGCCGTGAAAATCTTCACCGTACCATGAAGCAATTCCCTGTTCTTTATATCCCCGATGCACCCGTTTTGCGGGGTGGTACCACTTTTTTCCAATCTTATATGGCCGTGTATGTCCGGTGGTCGAGGGGAGACGTTTTTTGGGGACAGAACAGCTTATCAAGAAAAAAAGGAGCAGGAGTAGACTGCAAAGGCACAAAACTTTAAACATTGTTGACGATTTTCTTGATTTCATTAGGGGATAAATCCGAAATCCGAATATCGAAATTCGGCACGAAGTAAAGCGTCAGCGCTCAACAAATCCGAAATTCAAATATCAAATGTTCAAAACATTATTCAATTTTTCGCAGTGCCGTATTCCTTGGGAGTGAAGAGTACAATCTTCCAAATCATATTGTTTCGTATTTTGTATTTTGATCATTCGGATTTGTTTCGTATTTCGTGTTTCGGATTTCGATATTCTTAACATCTGTTATCAACCAGATCTTTTTTTGCGGCGCTTGTGTCATCGCGGTAACCGTTCATGGCTGCTCACAGCGGTAGATTATCATGCTTCTTGGGTGGCATCTTGTCCTTTTTTGTATGCAAAATTTCAAGGGCACGAATCAACTTAGGTCTCGTATGTTCGGGTGATATAATTTCGTCGATATATCCCCGCTCGGCAGCTCTATAAGGGCTGGCAAAGGTTTTGCGGTATTCCTCTATCATTTCCTGCTCTTTAGCTTTTGGATCGTCAGATTCCTTTATTTGCTTTTTGAATACAACGTTGACTGCTCCTTCAGGGCCCATGACCGCGATTTCCGCTGTGGGATAGGCATAATTGATGTCTCCCTGCAGGTGCTTGCTTGACATAACTATATAGGACCCCCCATAGGCCTTCCGGGTAATAACGGTTATTTTCGGGACCGTGGCTTCACAATAGGCATAAATCAGCTTGGCTCCATGTTTGATGATACCGCCGTATTCCTGGGCCGTTCCAGGCAAAAAGCCCGGGACATCACAAAACGTAATCAAAGGGATATTAAAACAATCACAAAAACGAACAAAACGCGCCCCCTTCAAAGAAGCGTTGATATCAAGACAGCCGGCATAAACTGATGGTTGGTTAGCGACGATTCCCACGGGCATCCCATGCAATCGGGCGAAGCCGACAATGATGTTCGGGGCGTATTGAGCATGAACTTCGAAAAAGTGGTTGTGGTCTACTACTGACGTAATAATAGTCCGCATATCATACGGATCCTTTGAACTGTCCGGTATAATGGCGTTGAGGCCCATATCGATCCTGTACGGATCATCCGTTGGTTCAATCGCAGGAGGGGATTCCTGGTAGTTTTGGGGAAGAAAGCTCAACAATTCCCGTAGCATATCAAGTAAATGAGGATCATCTTCCGCTGAAAAGTGAGCCACTCCACTGGTGGCATTATGGGTCGCTGCACCACCCAACTTCTCAGGGGTTACCTCTTCGTGGGTAACACTCTTAATTACCTGCGGGCCGGTGATAAACATGTAGCTTGTGTTTTGCACCATGAAGATAAAGTCGGTCAGGGCAGGTGAGTAGACCGCGCCGCCGGCGCATGGTCCCATAATGGCCGTAATTTGTGGGATGACCCCGGATGCGAGAACGTTTCGCATAAAGATATCACCGTATCCGGCAAGGCTCGTTACTCCCTCCTGGATTCGCGCCCCTCCGGAATCGTTTAGCCCGATACACGGGGCGCCGGTTTTTCGGGCCATGTCCATGATTTTACAAATTTTTTTACTCACCGTGAGGCTTAATGATCCGCCTAACACGGTAAAATCCTGGGCAAAAACATAGACTGGCCTTCCGTCAATCATGCCATAACCGGTTACCACCCCGTCTCCTGGGAAACGCTTTTTGTCCAGTCCAAAATCGGTACTCTGGTGTAAGACGAATTTATCAAATTCCTCAAATGTTCCTTCGTCAAGGAAGTAGTTGATTCGTTCTCGTGCCGTCCACTTT
>JAFDAE010000205.1 GCA_019314005.1 Deltaproteobacteria bacterium
GGGCTGATAACTAAGAAATTAGGGGGCGTCCGCGATAAAGACGCGCCTATTGAGCGACGTCTACGGGCTTTGGTCTATGCTCTTAAACAGAGGCTTGCCCACGAATTTAGCGAGAGAAACGCGGAATTGGTCGATAAAAAAATTTTTAAGATAGTTAAGGAGTTCACTACATCGGAGGAGTTTGTGAATAACTTTGGGCCTATTTCCTGTGTTGAGGGAGAGAATCAGAGAATGTACGATTATCTGAGTTCTCTTGTCGCAGCCAGTCAGGAATATTCAGAAGAACAGCGTGAAGATATAATGGAAAAGGCCCAGGCATTTTTAGATGAAGGGGAACTCAACGAAGCCCGTGACCTCTTTGACTCTATTTTGGTCGCCAATCCGGACAACCAGGCCATTCGTTTAAACATTGGCGAACGATATTTAAACAAGGAACTCTATGAAGACGCTGAGATAGTTTTCAGGGACGCGCAGATTTTGGATCCTGATTCCATGCACATATTCAATCGCCTGGGTATAGCCTTTCGGAAGATGGGAAGATACGAAGACGCCTTGAATGAATACCTCAGAGCGATCGAGGTTGCGCCAAACGATCCTCATCTCCAATTCAACGCTGCTGTGGCTGCATGCTATATGAAAGACTTTGCCAAAGGGAAAGAGTTTATAAAGACGGCGCTGGAGATCAAGCCGGATTTCCCGGAGGCACAGAAGTTGTTGGCACAGGTAGAGAAAAAAATGTCGAAGGGTTAGTTCTTCAGAATCCTATGATCCCGTCTTCATAAGTATAAGGTTTCTTGTAAGGATTTTGGGGCAGTTCTTTTAGAATTCCCGCCGTTACTAATTCCTCCAATCTATTCGGCGATCGGTCGAAGTTTTCCTTAAATTTTTCGATTCCTTTTTCCAGGACCAACACCCCTGCTAAGGCCTTGATCCTCAGCGATAGAATCTTTCTGGTATTTTCATCCTCAGATTCTTCGTACATGGTCTGCAAAAAGGCTATGGCGGTTTGTGCCTGTCCGGCCCTTTGGGCTAAGCGGGCGCCCAGGGTGGCAAGAAGGGGCGGAGCATTAGGGATGCGTGAGGCTTCCATTAAGGCGTTGGATGCCTTTAAATTGTCCTTCAGAAAGTAGAAGTAATCAAAACCGATATAATAGCCGGGGTACCAATCCCAGGGACGATGTTTTTTTGCAATTTCTAAGAGATCAATTGCTTCCTGATATCTCTTTGCTTCCCACACAAGGTAGGCTTGTGTATAATAATAAGTTTGTTTGAAATAGGGATCCAGGGACTGGGATTGTGCAAATAAAGCATGGATCGCATCCCAGTCTTCTTGTGTGGTCTCCCACCTTTCTCCCAGAAAGGCCGCGGCTTCCAAAAGAAGAAAATCGGCTGCCAGACCTTTAAATTCTCCGGCGACTGCTTGCATAACGACAGGGGGGAGAAGAGGGGGGGTGGCCCGCTCTTCCCGGGCTGCGCGGGCTCGAAAGTCCCGAACCTGTGTATAACTAATTGCATAGGATGCTGTCAAAGCGGGTATCAAAAGAAACCAGATAACTCGTTTGCCTTTCATGTCAGCTCCCGCCGCTGAAAGATCAATATGGAAAAGGCCAGCAAAAGACCCACATATGTCAGGCCGTATCCTGCTGTCCAAAGGAGATAAGATGCTTTGACGGGGAGGCCGTACGCCGCTGTTGTCTTCAGGTCAAAAGCGCTTAGGTTTGGAAATATCCATGAAACAACACTTATACCTTGTCTCAAAAGCAAGTTTGGTATGAACTCGGTCCTCTCAAATAGCAATTTTCGTACTAACTCTACGTTTTGTCCAATGTAATAGACGCACAGTGTAAGAAGCATCGACATAAAGGAGCTGGTAGTCAGGGTGCAGAAAAAGACAGCGACAGCCGTGACAATAAGGAGTGAAAACAGGATAAACGTTAATGCCAGCGCAAAGGTGGCCCATGAAAAATGGGGTGGCACGTAAATAGCGTATTGTCCCGCAGTTGATAACATGACAGAAAGTACTGATAATCCTCCCAGGATAGCCACTGTCATGAAGAGGAGCGCCCCGAGGCCGCAAAACTTGCCCATCACATATTCCCACCTGGATATGGGACGAGAAAGGACCATATAGATGGTGTAACGCTCCAGGTCCTTGGCCAAGAGGTTGATTCCCAGAAAAAAAATTACTATCAGCCCGGCAAAGGATACCATAGAAAGGCTCATATCCACAGCGACCTTCCCCAGGTCATAGGAAAACATGCGGCTGATCACCATATTGGCCGAGCAAAGGAGGAGAGCAATCAACAAGATACCGTATAGGGCACGGTTTCGTATCCCCTCCTTAAAGGTAATCGCGGCAACGAGCCAGGTGTTTTTCATGTAGTCGCTCCGTTATGAGCCTCTATTAAATCGATAAATGCTTTTTCCAGACCTGCCTGTTTCCCAACAAATTCTTGCAAGGGGCCGGAAAATAGGAGGATCCCCTTGTGGATAATTCCGATCCGGTCGCACAACTCTTCGATATCGCTCATGATATGAGAGCTGAAGAATACGGTCTTTCCGGCCTTGCGGAGTTCCATGATCAGGTCGGCAACCAGACGGCGGCCCAGGGGATCGAGACCGCTCATCGGCTCGTCCAGGATGAGTATCTCGGGGTCATGGATCAGGGCCAGGGCCAGACCGATCCTCTGGGTCATCCCCTTGGAGTAAGTACGTATCGGCTGGTGTTTTACATTGACAAGATTGAGACGGGTCAAGAGTTCATCGGTCCGCTTGTTGATGGTGGCTCTATCTAATCCCGAGGCCCGGCCGCCGAACCGCAGGAGCTCCGCTGCGGTCAAGTGATCGTAAAAACAAGGGTTTTCCGGAAGATAACCGATACCTCGTCGTACCGCTGATTCTTGAACCGGCCGGCCCTTGATAGTCAGTTCGCCGGCATCCGGGCGGATAAAATTGAGAAGTAGCTTAATGGCAGTGCTTTTGCCGGCGCCGTTGGGCCCCAGGAAACCAAAGACCTCGCCGGGCTCAACAGTTAGGGTGAATCCCTCAAGGGCTGTTTTGGGACGCATGCCGGTCCTGAATCTCTTGGTAATTTTATTAAAGACAATGTGGGACATGTTCTATCTTAAGAGAATCTCCCCCCAGGATGTTGAGATCCTGAGGGGAGATGAATAGAATATTGCTTAGGTACGTGAAGTATACATCTTCTGAGACATCAGAGCCGCACCAACCTATCTTAGTTCGTCCCAAGCTGCGTTCGGCAGTCCGCCGGCAGCGACACCAACACCAGCAGGAGCAATGTCATTTACACCAAGGAGGACGGCTGGCACTGTAGTATGCTCAAAAGCAACGTTAGAGGTGCCGGACCAAATGTCATTTTGGACAAAGTAAATCGCTGTACTTGCATCCGAATCCGCCGAGAAGGCCCGGTTGGCGCCGACATGCGCCGATTCAAGAATGTAGCATGCGTTACCGCCGGCCGCAGCGCCCTCTGTTCGGGCCTGAAGGAGGATGTTAGGTCCGACGCTTACCGGAAAACCATAGAAAGCCGTTGCGCCGCCAATGGGATCCGTATAAGTGCCGGTCACCATGCAACCATTAATAGCAGGGCCAGCCGATGTCAAGGGACCTGTTAACAACGCTCCTGCTCCGCCGCCACCGGGAGCAGTAGTTAACGATGCCCCGGTATTACCAACCCCATAACAAGCGCCGTCGGAAAAAAGGGCCGCTTCGGCCGCTATCCAGTTCCGGCAGTCACCGGCTGCCGCCGTGTTATACGCTCTTATCCTGTAAGCCATGAATTGCGGGATGGCAATGGCCGCCAGGATACCGATGATGGCGATAACGATCATCAGTTCGATGAGTGTGAAACCTTTTTGGTTTCTGATCCTTAGTTTCTGTAACATGTTTTTTCTCCTTTCATTAATTTACGTTTTTAAATGACCTTTGTCAAAAAATTGTTTGTTTGATCCGGGATTTCCTAAGATCTTTTGCCTCTCACCTCCTTATAAGTTTTTGTTTCTTTGATTAAGCAGGAAATTTATCCGCAGATTTCACAGATTTTCGCAGATTTTTATCTAAATATTTTAGGCTCTTTTTTGAACTCTGTGTCATCTGCGTAATCTGTGGATTAATTAAGCTTTGCTCTGTTATCGGTAATTTTCTTAGGTACTTTAATCCGTGTTAATGAAAATGTTTCCATGTTCGTGACGATTTGAGGAATGTGAAGAAGCAATTAAGATGCCATATTAACTTTTAAGTCATTATTTTTTGGCGATATGAGTGGTAATAAGCTGTAATTATAGTAGGTTACATGCGACTGACTTAAACGGACAGAATTTGATTCCCCTGGCCATAAACAAAAAAACCGGTGATTTTCACCATAGCGTGTGTGATTTTCACCGGATATCGAGTTTTTCAATCCTGTAGCGGAGGGAATCAAGACTCACCCTGAGGAGTTTGGCAGCCTTTGATTTTGAGCCCTTGGCCTTTGCGAGCGCTTTTTTTAT
>JAFDAE010000580.1 GCA_019314005.1 Deltaproteobacteria bacterium
AAATTTACCAATAAAGAAAAACTTAGCCTAAACAAAACTTGAAGGATGTCTGTAGTGCCTGTAGCTATAACCCATTGAATATTAATATGTTTTTTTTAAATAGCGAAAGTCGGGCTATTACTCCAAGCACCTTTATTATGGCATAGTAGTTCAGCTCTAATCCGTTTAGCCCAAAATAGGTCAGACCAGTTTTTGAGGAGTGGTTCTGGTTTTGTACCTACCTCGTTTTTTAAGGGATATGGCGGCTTTTTAGTTCTAAATAGTTGTGAGGCTTGAATGATATCAGGTGATATAATGGAAGGGGTTATTTTGATTTTTTCAACTGGAAATTCAAACTTTTCAAATCCAAATTCTTCAAGTGATTTTTCACCGTCGGAATCGCATAACATATCAATATATTCTTGAGCCTTACTGCTTAACTCAAGAATATCCTTAACGTAATGATATATCTCGCAATCGATACACAAATCGATTATTTGATTTACCCTTTCCAGACCATATATCAGCTTGGAAGCTTCGCCCTTCGTGTTGTTAGACATATACGAAAGTCCACCTTAATTTCCGGCAGGAATGGTTGAGACTGAGAAACACTTTTCTGTTGCGGCCCCTTATCTACAATTATGACACGAAGAGCACTGCTTGCAAACCACACCCTTGCCAGTGGCTTCTATGATATCAATGGGGAACCGCATCTTCGTCTTTTTCACGATGATGGGCTTTTCATATTTCTTAATCTTCTTAACGTCTTTCATATTTGGACCTCCTTGATGATACCGCTTTCCAATGCAAATTGAACAACTTCCATCAAATCTTCTTTAGCCTTATCAGGACTCAAATCAAAGCCCCCGCCAAATTTATCTATTAATTCTTGGAAGCTTACCCCCCCTTCAATTGATTCCAACACCCAATGAGACGTGTGGTTGAGTTGGAATTGATCACCGGTAGATATGTTGAAGGCATAATAATGATCCAGTTCCGCGATGTCCTGGATAGTGATTCCTTCCTCTAAAACAAATTGAGTGCCCGGTTTTATCTCCAACATTGTGGATCCTCTGCCATGTAGTCGCCGGTAGTAAAATATGCCATGGCTCGGCAACCGCGGCATTGGGTGAGAAGATCGCAATCCCGACACTTAGCATTGAGGTTGCCAGGATTCCTGAGTCGCCAAAGGACTTCGGAACCATACCATATCTTAAAAAAACCGTCTGTCAGAACATTGCCGATCGGGATCGGCAGCCGGCGACAGGGATAAACGGTGCCGTCCGGCATAATGGTCAAGGCGAAAAAACCGTCTGTCAGAACATTGCCGATCGGGATCGGCAGCCGGCGACAGGGATAAACGGTGCCGTCCGGCATAATGGTCAAGGCGTTATTGCCTGCCGAACACAGAGCGCCAACAGTATGATCTTCCGGAGCGATCAAGACAAACAACGGACGATACATAAGAACTCGAACAGGCGGATTATCCGTTGCCATAGAGTATATAAGCTGATAAAGATTCCGCAACTCATCAGCGGAAAGGACCTGATCTGAAAGCTCCTCCCCTGCTCCCTCTGGAATTAAGCGTTCAAATGCAAGGGTTGCAACACCCTCTCTACCGGCCAACTCAATCAGGTCGGGAACTTCCTGGTGGTTCAATCGACTGATGGTGCTCATCACAGATACATCGATTCCGGCATCTCGCAAACGACGTATAGCATTCAGGGTAGCCTCAAAGCTTCCTGTGCCGCGCACGTCGTCGTTCGTTTTTGCCGTTGCTCCTTCCAGAGAAACCTGTACTCTTCGTAATTTGGGGTGCCGGGCCAAGGCCAGCGCTTCATCCCTGGTTATTAAAGAGCCGTTGGTTAAAATATCACAGTAGGCCAGGGCATCAGAGCGGTCGATGCGATCCATAAGGGCATGCAGGTCATCTTTGCGTAAAAATGGCTCACCACCGGTCAGAGATAATGTCCCTTTTGTTTCCCATTTGTTAACGGCCCCCTCCATTAAATCCACAATAGTGAGCAAATCATTCAGACCGAGTTCAGATGTTGGACTTCCGTCCTGATAACAATGCCGGCAGGCACGGTTGCATCGTTCAGTC
>JAFDAE010000206.1 GCA_019314005.1 Deltaproteobacteria bacterium
GTACGGACCCGGCCACCATCCACTTGAACTCATATTGATCTCAGTGTCATTGAGATATTGGAAAAACCGGAGCAGGCCATAAGTGAGGTCATTGATATGGCAGTAAACCCGGATTTTGACACTTGGTCTATCCAGCCACCATCACCTTCAATAAAGATGAGCCCTATTTACCCTCATGCGCGTCATATCGTGGAACGTGAATTCAGTTCGCGCCCGCCTGCCCCGGCTCTTGGCGCTCCTGCGTCGCCACGAGCCCGACATGGTGTGCCTACAAGAGACGAAGGTCCGCGACTACGGCGGCTTCCCTATCACGCAGTTAGGCGCCGCTGGATACCGCGCGGTCCTACACGGCCAGCGCAACTACAACGGCGTGGCAATCCTCGTTCACGACCCCGCTCGACGGTGTGACCTCTGGGCCTTCGACGCGGACTCCCCCTCCCATGAAGTCGTCGGCGTGGCGAACGGACCCGGTATGCCCACTGAGGTGCAGCAAGGCTTCCCCGGTGACCCCGTGCCCGATCAGGCACGGGTCATATCGGCAAACGTGGGGAAACTGCGGCTGGTGAACGTGTACGTCGTTAATGGCGTGGCGAGAAATAGTGATCAATTTGAACTCAAGCGGCACTGGATGGCAGCGCTGGGGAAATGGCTACAGAGCCTGCCAGAGACGCCGCCGCTCCTTGTTGTGGGGGATTTCAACGTCGCTCCGGACGACCGGGACGTTTGGGATCCCGAGGGGCTTCAGGACCGCATTCACTGCACGGACGAAGAGCGGGCGTGGCTTAAAGACCTACAAGGAGAACGGCTGCGGGACCTCCTACGGGCGACCACCGAAGACCCAGGTATCCACACGTGGTGGCCATACCAACGGGATGCCTTCGACCGTGACGAAGGCCTCCGCTTCGACCTCGCTCTTGGCGACGGGGCAGTGGTGGATTTGGTGAAGCGGGTGTGGGTCGACCGAGACGAGCGCTGGCCTGCGGGTGGCATGGTAAAACCCAGCGACCACGCCCCGGTCGTAATAGACCTCGCCGAATAGTAGTGCGGTCGGCCACGCGGGACGAGTAGGTGTTTCACAATGAAGGTCTTGATTACTGGAGCTAGCGGATATGTAGGCGCAAGGATATTCGAGGACCTGCGCGGACACCACAACGTAATAGGCACCTTTCAAAGAAACAAGTTCTTTCCAGACCTGCGACAATTAGATATTACGGATAGGAAAGCTGTTCTTGAGACCACATTAGACATCAACCCGGATCTCATAATCCATGTAGCAGCAATCCCTAGAAGAGTAAGCTGCGAAAAAAATCCGCATGAAGCAATCGCAACCAATGCATATGGAACAGAAAATGTAGTGGAAGCAGCAAACATGAATAATGCGAAGATAATATATATCTCCTCATTAGGGGCAGTAGAACCAGTGACACTATACGGAAAAACGAAGCTCATGGGGGAAGGACATGTGAAGAATACTCGAATGGGATACAATATACTGAGACTGTCTGTATCATTCGGATACAGTCCAAATACGCACAATGATCGACCCTTCAACAGAATAATTAGAACACTTAGAGAAAGCAAACCCATTTCTTATGACAATTCCTGGAAGTTTCCGCCAACTTATTTGGGGACCGTTTCAGCAACAATTCTAGTGTTGCTGGAGAAGGAAATCGAGAATAGAACAATAGCTATCGCAGTCCCAGAACTCAAATCAAAGTTCGAAATAGCATCGGATATCTTGAAACCATTTGGGAAGGCCATTGAACCGAAAGATAGAGGCAAAATGGGGATAAGAGTAGAAAAACTTCCAGAAACAAGTGATTTAGAATTCCCTAAGTGTTCTTACAAAGAGATGATCCAAGCGATAACGAAAGAAATCAACGAGAACGGTCTGGCCGAATACAGTAGCCGATATGGATAAAGCCTATTCGATAACCCAGTAGGCGCCCTTTCCTGATCTGTAGTTGTGAGCAGCAAGGGATACTAAAGGATTAGGGCGGTGGAGCCCCTGCGCCGGGACGCATCCCTGGAGCCTGATTGAATCGTGGAGATTGTTGCAATGCAACGCGCGCCGCTACCAAGCTTTGATTACCGTGGGTATGATCTCCATGACACCAAGATTGGGCTCCATAAGGTTTTTCTCGCCGTGTACCCCGTCCGTGACCTATGGGAAAGACAATCCCTCATAGATTCTCTTTCCTGATAATATCCTTTCTCCCAGTATACTCTCAATCTCTTCGATAGCCCCCATTTCTTCTTCATTAAATGTATTGAGATCATACCAGTCATTAATAATTCGCTTAAGCAATAAGCGCCACTTGTCCACGGTTCTCTCGCTAATGCCTGGATTCGACTCAAAGAATCCAAGTATTGTCTGGGGGTCCCTCTCTTGGGCATACTGCTTCACATATCGAACGAATTCATCAAAACAATGAGCACTTTCACTTTCAATGAATTGCTGTACTATGTCGTACCTAGCGTTGAGATACAGCGCCTGTAATTCATACTTGGTCAAGCTTACCAGAAGCCGGAGTTCGTAAGGCCAGCCTTCCAATTCATTCTCCTTGATACGGGATTGTGCAATGAAATCTTGAATAATTCGGATGCTGTAATAGAGCTTGATCTTATCTTCTTCCAATAAAATCGGGCTAGTATAGTCACGAACATTTACGGCCTTGGATCTTAAGACAGCTTTTAGGCACACTTCTTGTATGATGTCAAAACGGTATGCTAAACCGTTTTCAATTGTGCCAAGGACGCCGGGGTCAGATAAGGTTTTTTGCATGATGCTCTGGAAATCATCATGATCAAGGTTAATTGGAACATCCGTCATTTCAGACTGCCAGCTACCCGCAACCCTGCCGTTGTAAATGACTAGCATATCGGGTCCGATTGTGCCATCAGCATTGAATTTGATTCCAGTGTTTCCTAGCTCATTGCAGAAAGCGTCCTTCTCAAACACCTCAATTCTCTTCTCCAGAGTTTCTTTGTCGTGCAAGTCTGCTGCCAAATCCGATAGAAGTAGTTTTGCGAACGTGACCTCAAACTCATAGCCAGATTCTAGCTTGAGGGTAAGGGCAGATTCAGTAACCTTATCATTATCATGCATTGTATCATGACGGGGTAGCTTTTCCCCCGAAATCGCCTTGCATAGGTCGTCCACCAACGCTTCTTCGCCTTCTAGCGAGTGAATCATCAGAACAAAACTATCTTCATGTGCATATTCAGTTTCAAATAATCTAACTAGATCCACAACATACTGCAGTGGGTTCTGATTGGGCCGAGCGATTCTTTCAACATGATGTGAGTCAAGGCTTACCCTGACGTAAATTTTTCTGCCATAGTCTCTGTGCTTACCTCTTAGGAATGCATCATACATCTTGCGGACTACTTCCCTTGCCCGCTCTTTATCCCTCGCCCAATGAGCACCAGTAACCATCCACGTAACATCAGCGTTTGTCTCCTCTACTATCCGGTACATCAAATCCAGTTCAAGAAAACCCTCTCCGCCTCCAGACACCAATAGATAGCCAGTATTGGAGTCACGAACGAGCTTCATCAAGCTAGTAATCCTACGCTCGGTCATCGTGTTAACTGAGTTCTTACTCTCAGACATATTGGAAAAAAACATACAGTGCTCACACCCTACAGGGCAACGGGAGTTGATGAGCACACAAATGAATCCCTTACCGTTGAACCTAATTCTAGGTGTGAGCTTTACATTGTCAATGATCTTTTGCCGCCAAGCTCTTGGGTGTTCAAAGGGATTCAAGGCCAGGGTGCTTGAAACGTTCTTCCCACTCATCAAGAGTCAAAGGGAAACAATCAGTTATATAACTTTCTTTCCCATAGAAATTCGCCTTATCGATAATAAAATCCAAAAAATATGCGTTATACTTTCCATTCCACACATTGCCTTATAAGAGTCCTCCCGACCCCCAAAACCTCCTTTCTCTCCCTCTTATAATAAACCTTCTCGTCGAAAACCTTGCTTATCACATAGTAACGCTGCACTCTAGTGAATCTGAAACCTCTAGCAACCAGAACCCGAACCGACTGTGCAGGCGTGAACATCATGCGCAATATCCAAAGTTTGATCCCGATCTTGATTGCATTGAACATATCACAAGTTCAGGAATTTAACCCCTCAACCTCTCCCGCTCCCCGAACACCTTTTCAATCTCCCCGTCAAGCCCCCCTGCCTTCTTCACATCCCCCTTCCCACCAGACTCCATTATCTTACGCAGCTCCCGCCGATACGGACCCAGCCGCCGCCCGATACGCACATAATCCTCCTGTGAGATACTCTCCTTACCCTCAAGTTCCTCCCCCGATATCAATTCGATCCTAGCCTTAATCATCTCAAGCTTTTCGCCGAAATCCAGGGCATCCTTTCTGGATGCAGCCTTCTTTGTTTTCTTTCCTGCCGTCCCCTTATTCCCGGTCTTTTTACCATCCAGTACAGCAGAAAGTTCCTCGACCAGC
>JAFDAE010000207.1 GCA_019314005.1 Deltaproteobacteria bacterium
CTTTGTGGCAGAACTATTACGAAAAATATTGATATTTTTATTTTGTTCTTATATTTTAAATATTTAAAAAGATTTCAAAAAAAGGCAGCTAAAAAATGGAGATGCCGCAGTTTACTGTAAGCCAGGATGCCGAAGGTGTTTTCCGGTTTAAAGGAGAGTTGACCATACATAGCATTGAGTATCTGAAGAGGTTTCTTGACACTTCTTTTGTTCACGCAAAGAAAATTTCCATTTGTATGGCAGAGGTAACATTCGCAGATGCCGCGTCGCTGCAACTTCTTATCGCTTTCAGAAGGTCATTGAAATCCGAGAGTGAATGGATATTGCTGGAATTGTCTCCTGAACTGGAAAAGATTTTGAAAATAAGTGGTCTCAAAGCAGCTCTGGTTGATTAGGCACAAGTGCCTAAACTAAAGTGCCTAAAGTTAAGGAATGCGCCTTTGGCGCTGCCAATTTTAACTTTTTCATCATACAAGTTACTTTAGCTTACTTTGTTGCTGGCTGAAGTTAAAACCAAGTCCTGAAGATCTATACCACGCCGAAGGCGTACCACAACTTTAGGCACTTACAAAGTGGAGGAATATGGAAAAACTTATCATGGTGGTAGATGATTCCCCTACCATTCGGTCGTCGGTTTCTTTTTGTCTTCACAATGCCGGATATAAGGTAGCTGAGGCTAAGGATGGAAAAGAGGCTCTTGAAAAGCTGTCATGTATGAAGGAAGAGGGGGGGCAAATTCCTTCCCTGATTATTACTGACGTCAATATGCCTCGAATGGATGGTATTGCTCTCATAGAAAAGATCAAGAAAGGCGATTTCCGCTTTTTACCTATTCTTGTTCTTACTACGGAATCGGAAGCGTCGATGATAGAAAAAGGGAAAGTTGCCGGGGCCTCCGGCTGGTTAGTGAAGCCTTTCCAACCCGAGGAATTTTTGTGGGCAATAAAAAAACTGGTGTGGACTAAATGAACGAACATGAAGAAACTTTGCAGATCTTTTTTGCTGAAACAGAGGATCTGCTCAGAAGATCAGAAGAGAGTCTGCTGCGTCTCGAGGAGGCCCCAGTACTCGGGCATGATCTGGAAGAACTTTTTAGAGCAATCCACACCTTAAAAAGCGGTTCTGCCATGGTGGGGTTTAATACTCTTTCCAAATACGTTCATCTTATCGAAAACCTTCTCGACAGGATCAGAGATAATCAACTTTCTGTGACAAGACCGCTTATATCTGTGCTTCTTGAGGATGTTGATTTTATCCGCGCCATGGTGGACAGCAGCGCTGCTGGTGAGGGTGTTGATTCTGACGTTTTAAACACTCGCAAGGCCCGGTTAAACCGTTTTTTGGGTATAAAGGGGGCTTCCGGGGAAGAAGAAGCGACTACGGAGACGCCTGCTCGTTCTTCTAAGCCTGAAGATTGGCGCTATTATTATATCGATCTTAAGTTTAGAGAAGATCTTTTTGGTTCCGGCCATAATCCGCTTCTTCTATTGCTGAATCTGACAGAGCTGGGAGAATGTGTGGAAGTAACGGCAGACATTTCCGAACTTCCCGGCTATAAAGAGATGGATTTTTATAAGCTTTACATCTCATGGCGCGTTATTCTGAAGACTACCGCATCTATTCAGGAGGTTGAAGATGTCTTCATGTTTGTCAAGGATGAAAATAAAATCGTAATTGAGGAGATAACCGACCGCTACAGGGAGGGGGTCGATCTTCAATTAGGAGAGATGCCTCTCGGCGAAGTCCTTGTTGAAAGAGGGGGTATTACGAGAGAAGACTTAAAAGGCGCTCTTGACAAGCAGAAGAAGCTGGGAGAGATTCTGGTAGATGAAGGAAAAATTGATAAAGAAGCGCTCCAGAAGGTAGTCTCTCTGCAGCAAGAAAGCCGCTCTACCTATAGAAAGACAAGTTTGCGGGTAGATGTAAAAAAGATAGATTGTCTCGTCAATCTGGCGGAGGAAATCGGAATTAATCTTTTTAGAGTGCAGAGTCTTCTTGATAGTGAAGGGTCCAGGGATGAAATCGAACAAGAGATGGAAAATCTTGTCAAGGTGAATCGTGAGTTCCAGGAGCGGATAGTCAGTGTCCGCATGTTTTCTCTAAAAGGAACTTTCCAGCGCTTTCAGCGGGTTGTCAGGGACACTGCCTGTGCTCAAAAAAAGCGGATAAAAGTCATTTTGTCCGGCGTTGATACGGAATTAGACAAAGAGGTAATTGAATATATAGCAGATCCCCTGAAACATCTGATCCGAAACTGTGTGGATCACGGTATAGAGCCGCCTGAAGAACGAGTGGCGGCAGGAAAACCCGCAGAAGGAATAATTGAGTTTAAAGCCTATCAGAGGGGCGGAAAGATAGTTATACAAATTTCTGACGATGGCCGCGGTCTTGATCTAAAAAAAATACGCTCTCGTGCTTTGGAAATGGGCATCGATGAAGCAGGTGAAAAGCTTGACAACAATAGTCTTGTGGAGATTATCTGCCACCCCGGTTTTTCTACGGCATCCAGTGTGACCGAACTTTCAGGAAGAGGGGTTGGTATGGATGTCGTTAAGACACAGGTGGAACGGATCGGAGGGTTAATACAGATCGAGACGAAAAAGGGAAAGGGAACCGTATTCACTCTAATTCTTCCTCTGACGTTTACTCTCATCGAGGCGCTGCACGTAAGGGATCAGGACAGATCCTATCTGGTGCCTCTCTGGGGGATAATGGGAGTACAAAAGTTTGAGGCAGGACGTATGCGAACCTTCGGCGCGGATGAGAAAGTCTACCGGTTCAGGGAAGACTATCTTCCACTTATGAATTTGTTTCGCGGCTGGACGATTGCGCCGGAGAGGTACCACAAAGGTATGGTTGCGGTCTTTCTTGATACCGGAAGACAAAGGTTCGGAATTCTTGTTGACGAAGTGCTTAATTCTTATCCGGTAGTAATCAAGACTATTGAATCAAACTATCAGAGTGTCAAAGGGGTAATGGGCGCTACGATCATGGGAGATGGTTCCGCAGCCATAGTTGTTGACCTGCTTGGGCTGGAGGAAATTTTTTTTAAACATTCATTGCTGGGGGGCGAAGTATGAAAATAAAGAAATGGCACGGCATTTTGCTGATTTTTCTTTTTTCATGGCCTGCAGGAGCGCAGGAACAGGAAACAAATGCTTATGTTGGATCTGCATTGTGCCGATCCTGTCACGAAGTACAATATGAAGTTTTCCTGAGTCATGCCAGGAAAAGCCGTTCTTTTGAGAGTATACAAAAGATGAAAAAGGGTCTTACTGATGACGAAATCAAGGAATGCTATGGCTGCCATACTACTGCTTATGGCGAGCCAGGTGGTTTTATTGATCCGGAGCAGACGCCTGAACTCAAAAACGCAGGGTGCGAGGTTTGTCATGGTCCCGGTAAACTCCATATTGATACACAGGATCCGGCTCGAATCATAAAGAAGGTCACAATAGATGTTTGCCAGAGATGTCATATCGAGGACAGGGTAAGCGCTTTTCGTTATAAACCGACAATTTATGCCGGTTCCCATTGAACTGGAGGTGAGATTAGTGAGAAATCCGATTCATGAACTTTTGAAAAAAATGAAGATGCGAACCAAGATATTTGCTGCAACCATCATTGTTGTATCTGTTTTTATGGGGCCCAGTCTCTATCAAAGTCTTGTAATCCATAAAAAGACCGCCTTGAACCAGGCTTCGGAGTTTTCAACTCACATGCTGGACAACATTTACAGCGCCATCAGATTTCCCATGTCAGTTGGGGACGAAATAACAGTTAAGGAACAGATGAAAGATGTAAAACAGCACATGGATGGTGTTCAGGTCTACATCCTGGACTTTTACCAGAACATATCCTATGCATCGGAAAAGGAACGCATTGACAGCAATATGGAAAAATATCTCCAGGGAAATGAGTCGCGTAATGCCTTGGCTGAAGCGCTGGTGACCGGCAAACCTCCTAGAATATCATTTTCCGAAACAGAGAACAAAGATCCTTTCCTAATAACCATTAAGCCGATTCTTAATGAATCATCCTGTTACCACTGTCATGGAGCCGGCAGAAATGTTCTTGGAGCAATGGTCATTAAACAGCCTGTCAAGAATGTGTTTGCTGTTATCAATCACACAAGAAACAGGCTTGTTATCTATTTTATGGCCGCTCTCGCAGGGCTGGTTATCTTCATCAATTTCTTTTTTTCCAGGCTTGTTTCACTGCGAATTCAACTGCTGAAAGAAAAAACCAGCAGGGTGGCTGCCGGAGATGTTACGGTGGAAGCTATTGATGATGATAGCCGAGATTCGATCGGAAGCCTGTCCCGCAACTTCAACCAGATGGTCAAGAGCATACGCGACCGGATGGAATACGCCAACAGCTTAAAGCTTGGAATTATCGATCCGTTTTTCATGGTCGATCCTAAAATGAATGTGACCTTTATAAACGAAAATGCAGTGCGCATGTCCGGTCTGTCACCGGAAGAGG
>JAFDAE010000208.1 GCA_019314005.1 Deltaproteobacteria bacterium
ATCCCGTCGCCGGGGGAAGGTAAAAAGGTCTCAACGGACCATCAACTCCTGGAAATGAAACAAGAAATCAATCCACTCTCTCGCGGCGTCTGAATCCAGATCTTCGAACTCGACACCCATTTTGTACGTGAGTTCATCCTTCTTAACCCAAACTACCCTCCCCTTTGCCTTTATTGGGACCCGCGTATCGATGACCACACCCAAGACCGTGCCTGCTTCCCAGGGGTCATCACTCTCAATCAGCAAGCCGCCCGGGCTTGCATCGTGTATAAGTTTTTTTAACGATCGCTTACCGTCAGAAAGAGTAACATACAGCATGGTCTCCACCCGGACATATCTTCTTTTTTCCTCGTTCATGGGCGACGCTCCTTTTTTAAGGAGTTAGCGTAGTTTCAGTTTTTGAAAAATTGGTTTGTTTGTTAGGATTGGACACTATTAATTCATTTCGGCCTTATCTCATATTTCTTTAACCTAAGTTGAGCGATTTTTGAGGAAGAGATTGGTGCAGATCGAGTCAAAACCCGCTCAATTTAGGTTTATATAAAATCGGCTTCATGCATGCAAGCCCATAGTAGTTTTTTGTCAATTCGAGCACAAACAAAAAAAGGACTTACAGCATTGTGCCATAAGCCCTTAATATTACTTTGGAGCCGGCGATGGGAGTTGAACCCGCGACCTACTGATTACGAATCAGTTGCTCTACCACTGAGCTACGCCGGCATGAGACCTTTGCAAAACATCCCCTTTTGCCCAATCTCTGCGTCAGACTCAGATTTTGGCACGCAGTGAAGCGTCAGCGCTATCCTCGAAATACCTTATGTATTCCTGTGGCTAAAATCTTCGTCTTCCTTGACCTTGGACAAAATTGAACGTTTTGCAAAGGTCTCAGCATATGAAATTGTAACTGCTCAGGTTCAAAGTTCAGGGGTTCACGATTCAAGGTTAGAAAGCGATGAGAATTGAACGTTTTGAAGATATTGAACCGTGAACCCAACAACCTGAGTAGTTACGAAATATGAAGAGAGCAAGGCGAGCAACCCTGAACTCTGAACCTTGAACCCTGAACCCTGAACCCTGAACCTAACAACCTCAGTAGTTACCATTTTTTACTCTTTTCTTCTTCCAAAATCAAGAAAATATTAGGACAACCCTATCGCCACCACACCCAGAACCCAGCAATATGGAGCAAAGAAAAAGAATTCTCCCTTTTTCAATAGCCACATCAGAAGCTTAAGGGAAGCATACCCCACAATCGTTGCGGCCAATGTCCCTACCAGGATGACAGAACCCGGCATACTCCCCTGTATGGGGACTTCCCATTCCATAACAAGCGCCCCCAGAATCGCGGGTATTGAAAGGATAAAGGAATATCGGGCCGCAGTCTCCCGATCCAGCCCGGCAAACAACCCCATACTTATAGTCGCCCCCGCGCGGGAAATGCCCGGCAGGACCGCAAGCCCCTGGGCAAGCCCTATTAGAAGCGCGTCCCTTACATTGAATCTTAAAAAATCACGCCCCCCTTTTTGAAAACGTTTTGTTAATGCCAATATGGTCCCTGTAACCAGCAGCATGAACCCCACAAACCTTATAGAGGAGAAACAAACATCTGATACACTTCTGATATAGAGCCCTATAATCCCTGTAGGAATGGTCCCTAATATAACGAAGAGTGCGAGACGAAGCGCGGGATATTTTTTGAATTGTTCGCGCAGGCTTTCTCCCTGGCTCAATCGCTGAGGGATGGCACTAATAGTGACTCCTATGTCACGAAGATCTCGAAAGAAAAAAAGACAAACTGCGAGTAATGTTCCAACATGGAGGCATATATCAAAGAAAAGTTCCGGTTCTTTGAAGCCGAGTAGATTCTGAAACAGTACGAGATGCCCGGAACTGCTGACCGGAAGGAACTCCGTCAGTCCCTGTACCACCCCCAAGATAATCCCCTGGATCCAACCCATATTTAGCACCTCAACGAAAACCCTCAATTTTTACTTTTGAAATTCGAAATCCGAAACACGAAATCCGAAACAAATTCTAAATTCGAATGTTCAAATGCTCTAAGCTATACAAATACCGAAGCTTTTGTTTTGAACATTGGAGAATTTGATATTCGAGATTGTTTCGAGTTTCGAATTTCGATATTCGGATTTTTGCCTGAACGGGATTTTTCGTTCAAGCACTATTTATCCCTTTACAACTCCGACCGGCCTCAGGCGTGCCACTTTCCGGGAGATTCCAGCCCCGTGGACTACGTCCGCCACCTCGGATATATCTTTATATGCCTCGGGCATCTCCTCCTGAAGCGTGGAACGCCCGGTCCACTTCACAATGATTCCCTTGTCCTCCAGTTCCCTTTGGATGGCCCGTCCTTTGCTCGCTTTTTTGGCCTTTGTCCTGCTCATTACCCTGCCGGCGCCGTGACAGGTGGAACCGAATGTCTCCTCCATGGCCTGCTCGGTTCCCACCATTACATAAGAAGCCGTGCCCATGTCGCCCGGAATTAATACAGGCTGCCCTATGCTGCGATAGCTGTCCGGCAATGCCTTGTGGCCCGCTGGGAATGCCCGCGTTGCGCCTTTGCGATGTACGCAGAGCAGGCGCTTCTTGCCGTCTACTATGTGTTCTTCTTTCTTGGCTATATTGTGACAGACGTCATAGACCAAATTCATCTTGAGATCTCGAGGCCCAATTCCAAAGACTTTCTGAAACGTCTCGCGTGTCCAGTGCATCAACATCTGCCTGTTAGCCCACGCATAGTTTGCCGCACACGCCATACCAGCCCAGTATCGCCTCCCCATCTCAGAGTCGATCATTGCACAGGCCAACTGCCTGTCCGGAATTGAAAAATCAAGTCTCTTCACATGCTTGCTAAGGACCGCCAAAAAATCATCACACACCTGATATCCAAACCCTCTGGAACCGGAATGGAGGAACACGGTCACCTGCCCTTCCCACAGACCAAAGGCCTGAGCCGTTTTCTCGTCAAAGACCTCGTCTACCACCCCTACTTCCAAAAAATGATTCCCGGACCCCAGAGTGCCCAACTGTTTTTTCCCTCGCTCCAGCGCACGATCACTCACTACATCAGGATCAGCCCCTTCCATGCATCCATAATCTTCGGTATGCTCAATGTCTGTTGCCTCGCCATACCCGTTCCGCACTGCCCACCGGGTTCCATTCACCAGGACCTTCTTTTCCTCGGGAACAGTCAGTTTGG
This sequence comes from Deltaproteobacteria bacterium, assembly GCA_019314005.1. Next base: position 3,218 of record JAFDAE010000208.1, read on the forward strand.
TCTGGCCGGTCGAGCCGACGCCTGAGGGGATATTCTGGAATAGAGCTGTTACCAATTCTTTTAAGCGCGGCCTCACGTCTGCAATCGACAGCGCCGAGGTCATCAAACGACACCCGCAGTTGATATCATATCCCACCCCGCCGGGCGAGATAATCCCATCTTTCATGTCAAAGGCTGCCACCCCGCCTATGGGAAATCCATAGCCCCAGTGCATGTCAGGCATGGCCAGGGCGTGTTTTACAATCCCTGGAAGTTGGGCGACATTGGCCACCTGATTGACACACTCATCTCCATGGATCGCCTCAAGAAGCGACTCGCTCGAAAATATAAGCCCCGGGACACGCATCGCGCCGGTCTTAGGGACCTCCCAGCGATACCTATCTATTTTCTTAAGCTTAATGTCCACGGCTATACCTCCTTTGATCTCAAAGGATAAATCCGAATATCGAATATCGAAATCCGAAACAAATTCAAAATTCGAATATCAAATTTTCAAAACGTTATTCAATCTTCCGCAGTACTGTATTCCTTATGAATGAAAAGTACAGTCTTCCAAATCATATTGTTTCGGATTTTGAATTTTGGTCATTTGTATTTGTTTCGGATTTCGTGTTTCGGATTTCGAGTTTCATTAAGCTTTGGATTTCGAAATTATTAACCGTTTACGTATCAAATATAATCCGTGCTTCCCATTCGCCGTTCGCAGGCCCAACATATGCCTGGTGATAGGTTACTGCCTTGACCTCCGTCTTTACAGTATGAATTTGTGGTTGATAAGCTTCCAGCGCCACCTCGGCACGAAGACTTTTCTCGGAAAGTTCAATAACAGTGGCGTCTTTAACCAGATATTCTTCGCCATTCCAGAGATAAAGGACCTCTCGGAGCCAGTTGACCATGAGATCCGCCCAGTCATCACCGGTTATATTGAGGATTTTCTTCTCTTGAGGTCCCGGTGCTTTTGAGTCCGCAATAATATCAAAAAGGGCAAGTGCGGTATTCTTAAAGAGTGACTTTGGATCTTCTCCCCTGACCACGATTCCAAGGTCAGCCGTATGATCAATAAATCGATATGAGGTCTTTTTCGCCATTGCTACAGAGGATATTTAAAAATGTTTCCCGCCATCGGCGGGATTCAAGGTCAAGGAAGGCGGAAATTGGGCAAAAGAGGACATTTTGAAACCGCCTCTTACAGTCTGTCACAATGAACCCTGGCAAGAAACTCCTCAATTTCGTCGTCTATACTATCTTTTAATTCCTCAAGT
>JAFDAE010000581.1:0-2709 GCA_019314005.1 Deltaproteobacteria bacterium
ACGCAGGCAAATACCACTAATTACAAGAGCGTCCTGTTTTGGGAAAAAATGGGTGTGAAAAGGATCAATACCGCGCGGGAACTTTCTCTGGAAGAGATTAAAACCATTACCTCACAGTCCTCCCTTGAAATAGAAGCCTTTGTGCACGGCGCAATGTGTATCTCTTATTCAGGCCGGTGTTTGCTTAGCAGTTTTATGGCCGACCGTGAAAGCAATCGAGGGATGTGCTCCCATCCCTGCAGGTGGAAGTACGCGGTAGTGGAAGCATTACGCCCGGGAGAGTATTACCCGATCGCGGAAGATGACCGTGGTTCTTACATATTTAACTCAAAAGACCTGTGTATGATAGAGCATATCCCTGAGGTAGTAGGATCAGGACTTACGTCACTTAAAATTGAAGGGCGCATGAAAGGGATCAACTATTTGGCCTCGGTTGTCAAGGTCTACAGGGAAGCGATTGACGCTTATTATGAAAACACCGAAGCATATGGTGTCAAAGATACCTGGATGGAAGAATTGACTAAGGTCAGTCACAGGGGATACTGTACCGGCTTTTATTTTGGACATCCGGAAGAGACCATGCCGAATTATTCCAACCGGATCTGCGGCAGTGATTACATGTTCGTGGGCATGGTACTTTCTCAGGAAGACAAGGGCAGGGTAAGGGTTGAAGTCCGCAACAAGATATTTACAGGCGACGAGATTGAGATCTTGACAAAACAGGGGCCATCAAAGAGAGACACGGTTGATGATATAATTGATACAGAAGGGGCATCTATTCCCTTTGCCCAGCCCGGGAGTGAAGTGGCTATTGTTCTATCAAGTAATTGTTTGCCTAATGATTTGCTGAGGAAGGATCTGAGTCGTTCCCACAAAGATATTTAGCCGCAGACCCACGCAGACTGACGCAGACAAATGGCTCCGCCTTGGGCGGAGCCATTAACTGTCATGCCCTTCGGGCAGGTTTATCACCATTGATAATATAGGTGACGTCATTAATGCCCATAATAATTAATGAGATTATTTCGCGAAGCGATTGCATTTTTTTGTTCGGCCAAGTCGGCCGAACAAAATGTCTGCGGCTGTCTGCGTGGGTCTGCGGCTAATTTGTTTTTTTTCTTCAATCCCCAAATCTCACCACAAACCTACTCCCTTTCCCTTCCTCACTTTCAACCAAAATACTCGCCCCGTTTGCCTTGGCTAAGCTCTTTGAGACCGAAAGCCCCAGGCCTATCCCTTTTGCCTTGGTGGTAAAGAGGGGTTCGAATGTCTTGTCCTCCTTGGGGATGCCGCAGCCATTGTCGGCAAAGATGGCCTCAGTGGCGCCGTCTGCCGTCCTTGTGGATATCGTAAGGGTTCCGCCTTTTCCCATGGCATGCGCGGCGTTTTCGATCAGGTTCAAAAATATCTGGCCCACCTGGATGGGATCGATGGAAATAGGAGCCATGCCCTCGGTAAGGTCTGTGCTTACTGTGATGTTTTCCGGGATTAAGGACTTGGATAAAGTCTCTGTGACTAATTGATTGATGTCGGTGTCCTGGCGAATAGGCTCCTTGATCCGAGCAAAATCCAATAGGTCTGTGATGATCTTGTTGGCGGTATTTATCTCCCGGTTCATTATTTTTATGTTGTCTTTGACCGCCTCATCCTGGATGGCCTCCATCTTCATATTGTCCCAGGACGGCGAGTTTTTCCTTGCGGACCAGGGCCTCATGGGCCTCCTTGAGATCTCTTGTTCTCTCCTCGACTTTTTGTTCCAAATTGTCCCGAGCTTTTTCCAAAGCTGCTGCGTATTCTTTTAGCTGTTCCTCTGCTTGCTTGCGCTCGGTGATGTCGCGTGAGTTGACAACGAGGCCCGAGACTGAACCATCAGCTTCAAAGAAAGGGTAGTACGCTACATCCATGTATCGTTTTCCCAACCCAGGGAAATCGAACCAAGATTCATAATGAATCTCTTCACCTTCAAGGCATCGATCCAGGGAGTCCTTTACTATTTCCTCAAAAATCCTTGTTCCGAGGAGTTCAGGAACAGAAAAACCGAGGATTTCCTCACGTTTCTTATTGTGAGCTTTAAGATAACTGTCATTCACCGCTTTATAAACATAGTTCTTATCAACAAACGACATATGCTCTCGGGCTGTGGAAACTATGGATTCGTATTTTTTCAACGCCTCATCTGACAGCTTGCGCTCGGTGATGTCTTCATAAACAATCACTGTATGTCGCGGGGTACCGTCATTATCCCGTATTAATGAAACACTCAAGCGTCGCCAGACAATTTCACCGTCTTTTCTCACATATCTTTTATCTATCGTGTAGCTTTTTCTCTCACCTTTTGCCGTGGCGTTATATAAGTCCGTGTCGATATCCAGGTCTTCGGGATGGGTAAATTTCGAAAAATGCATCCCTGCCATTTCTTCCAGAGAATATCCCAGGAAGCGACAATCGGCTTCGTTCGAGGTGATAACATGCCCGTTCTTGTCCACAAGGGCTATACCCACGGACATGTTATCAAAAATTGAACGAAAACGGTTTTCACTGTACCGCAATGCCTCCTCAGTCCTGCCAAGCCGGATCAAGGCGAAGACTAAGCCGAAAATAATGGCGCCGAGGAGAAGCGCCAATCCGCTGAGGGTGTAGATAAGTCTCACGGTTTCTTGAGCTACCTTTGATGCTGTGGCCGAAATTCCTACAGCCCAGCGCTGGTTC
>JAFDAE010000581.1:2723-4126 GCA_019314005.1 Deltaproteobacteria bacterium
CGGCAGTGACCGTCATATGCTCCCCGACAGCGCTATGTGCTATGGTCTTTCCTTCTGTTTTTTTCAGAAGATGGTCAGCCTCGGTCAGGTCGGAAGACTCGGGAAGTTCCGACAGAAACTTACCTCGCAATTCAACCTCGCGGTGAAGAAGAATGCGACCGTCTTCCTGCAGTATGAATTCATATCCTGAAGCAGGTTCGGCAATTGCTATCGAGTATTGATCGAAAAACGGCTCCCCCCTGAGGACGAACACGACGGCTCCTTTAAATTTTCCTTTTGAATAAACGTCGGTGCAAAGGACAAAACCGATATTGAGAGAGTCCTCAAAAATCTTGGAGGGAGCCTCAGAACGGCCGGATAAATCCGACAGAACAATCGCCTCTGTCAAATAGATTCTATTTGGTGTGTGTTGGATGTTCTTAAAACATTCGGATTTCCAAAAATTTACTCGCACTAAGGCTGGATTTGTGTTGGCAACTGCGTTTCCGTTTGCATCCAGGATCAAAATCGCCGGAATGGCGTTCGGACGAAGGCCCTTTACAAAATCGAGGTACCTGTAGAGTTCTTCATCCACCTTCATGTTGGTGTTTGCAAGGTACCTTTCAATTCTGAGAAGATCTGAACGCAAGGAGCTAAAATAGAACTGCAACTGTTCCGAGCCGGACTTGACTTGCTCTTCGAGTGCGCGCAGGGCGGATTCTTGGTTTAATTTTACATAATTGAGGGTAAGACTCAAAATAGCTATGGTGAAAACGAGGAAGATGAGTATCCCCAAAAAAATCAAGGGGTATTTTTTCTTAACAAGAGCGTTCCATCTCATGGTTGTCCGTCCTTGCCACAAAGACACCAAAGTCTTGTAAGGTGAGCTAAAGCAAGATGAAGTTTAAACTTCATAGTCACTTTAGGTTAATCTTGAATAACAGAATAAAAATCACCGGTGGATATGTTCTCACTGGTAATTACCCACGGCTTTACCAAATATTCTTTCCATTCCGGCAGATTGCCGGTTTTTAAGTAGTGCACAAGCTTTTCCAGAGCGATCTCTGCCTGACTGATAGGGTACTGGATTGTGGCATCCTCATGTCGTCATTCTGAGAGTATACAGCGTCAAAATTGGCCACCGTGGCCAATGCTTCTTCCATGACCCTATAACCCCCTTCACGGAAGAACCCCCCGCTTTTTTGAAATACGACCTTCATATTAGGATATTTTTTAATTTCGTCATCAAAACCCTTTGAGCGGTTAATGGCAGGTGAGGAGCCGACAGCGCCTTCTAAGACTATAATTTCGCCTGCACCGTTCAATCTATCAGCAAGGAACCGACATGCAAGACGGCCTGCCTCTATGTCATCTGAACCTACAAAGAAAAGATATGGCGTTCCATGCGCGGATCGGTCAAAGGC
>JAFDAE010000022.1 GCA_019314005.1 Deltaproteobacteria bacterium
ATAAGTTATCTATCTATCCGGCAAAAGCAAGAATAAAGACTCCCGATACGGCTATTTTCGCTTTCGGCAGAGCGTTCCATGTTTACGTCTTAGAGCCAGATACCTTTGAAAAAGCAGTTGCCATATCACCGGAGATTAATAGGCGTACCAATCAGGGAAAAGAAGATTATCGTATGTTTGTTGAACAAAACAAAGATAAGACAGTGATCACGGCAGATGAATTTAATACCATTAAAGGTATGAAAGAGAAAATACTGCTTCACCCGCTTGCGTCTAAACTAATTGAAGGTGGTCTTTCGGAACAAACAGTTATCTGGACAGATGAAGAAACGGGGCTCCCATGCAAAGCAAGACCGGATAAAATACCTACAGTTGATGGAGTTGTGGTAGATTTGAAAAAGACCCGGGACGCCAGCCCGCATGGATTCCAGCGTTCTTTAATTGAAGGCACCGGATTGTTTTACCTTTATAGCCGTGGAGGATAAACCGCCATATCGGACAGAGGTATATACCCTTGATAAAGATTTTTTGAAATGGGGATATAACGAATATAAGAGACTTCTGCTAATAGAAAAGGAATGCCGGGATGCTGGCTTTTATCCGCACTATCAGAATGCGGGGGCAGTGGAATTAACGAAGCCCAACTATCTACAAAGTTATGATTAGGAGAGAATCATGGAAAATTATGAAGTAGCGATTTATGACGAAAAGGTGAAGTCGAGTTTTGTTGAAGTGGTTGACGAGAGCAAATACACAAAGGAAGTTATCTTTGCCGTACAAGCGTTCAGGGGGAATAACGCCCTTCAAAAATGCGCCCCACAAAGCATAAAAAACGCTATCATTAATGTGGCCCTGACGGGCACAACCTTGAACCCTGTTTTACAACAGGCATATCTTATTCCGAGAGATGGGAAGTGTTGTTTAGATTTCGGGTACAGGGGGCTTTGTAAGATAGCAACTGATGCAGGCGGAGTAATAGATATTGACGCATCCCTACCTGAAGCATAAACCCTGTCTTGAAAAAGACCGGGGCGAAATGATGTTTGTTTACGCGATAGCTATTTTACCGGACAATATCAAAAAGTTTATTGTGCTTACCAAATCCGAGATTGACGATATCAAAAAGACATCAAAAGCACTTAACAGTTCTTACTCGCCTTGGAAGGGTGCATTTCAAGCGGAGATGTGGCGTAAGTCTGCTGTAAAGAAACTCTATAAATATCTTCCACAGACAGAACGAATGTCAACGGCAGTTCATGTCCTGAATGAACATGAAGGATTAAGAAAGGAAGAGTTTACATCTGCTGATGATTTAATGAAAAGGGTTGAAGAAGCTGAAGTAGTCGAAGAAACTACGCCCGAGAAGCCCCAGAATGCCCCACAATCGACTAAACCGCAGAACAAGGGTAACACAGTAGAGGAGGCCAACAAACAGCTTATATTGGCTCTCAAGAAGAAAATCGGGGATAAAATGACTGGCATGAGCAAAGACGAAAAAACGGCTATGCTCGTATGGATGCTAAATGGGAGAGAGATGACTGTTGATTTAATGCAACATTTTCTTGATAAGTATGATGATTTCAATGCAAACTACAAACTTCACCTATCCAACAATAAAAGAGGTTGAAATGACAGAAATAAAAGAAGGAGAAAATGAATATGTCACGACAACACCATTATCTTAAATGTGAGACAGAGTTTTTCCAACAAGCAGTTGAATTGGGAGATAAAAACTTTGAGTTACGTAAAAATGACCGAGACTTTAAAATATATGATATTGTATATTTAGAAGAAACGGTAAAAGGAATAAAAACAGGCAGAGTAACAGATGGGTTTGAGATAACCTATGTACTTAAAGACTATGCTGGTCTGGAACCCGGCTATTGTATTTTTTGCTGGAGGAATTGAAGAAATATTACCACTATGAAAGGAGAATAACAATGGAAAATATGTTTATAGAGGGCTTTAAAGAGGGAATATCGACATTTGGCACATTGATGGGGTTTTTTCTGCCTATCATGATACTTGGAGTGCTTATAATTGTAATAACCAAAATACCGTGGAAATGGAAAGGGAAAGGGAATAACAATGACACTATTAGAACAAGTCAACAGAGAAGAGCCTGAACTCCGGCAAGAAGCCATCATCAGAGCGCAAGCATACCTTAGAAAACGAGCGGAAGAGAAGATGATGGCAATTTACAAAGCGGATACAGTCGCAATAGGTGTAGGGCTGGTATTGCTGGCAGTGTTTGCTTGGTTTGCACTTTAGAAAGGAGAGGACATGAAATACGAAGACGTTGAAAAATATGGACTTACAGCACAAGGGAAACGGGAACTTTTGAAATACTTAGCAGGCGGAAAATTAACCCGGAAAGAAACGATGTTAGCCGCGTGCTATGAATGTATGAATGGGTACGCAGATGGGAAGGTGGATTGTGGGATAGAGTCTTGCCCAATGTACCCCTACATGCCCTTTAGCGCACATAAAACTACAAGCGGGAGGAAGCTAACTCCTGAACAAAGGGTAGAGGCAGGGGAACGATTAAAGAAGGCCAGAAAACATAAATTAAAAGAGAAGGAGAAGGTATGAAAAGACGGCATAAAGAAGATGTCTATTCCACAAACGATGAACTTCGTTACCTTGAGCATATCGGCGAAGATAGCGAGTATGTAATTCCCAAAGCCAAGCTATTGCGGGGATATCTGAACGGTATTGAAAAATGGAGGGAGGTCTGGAGAGGGCCCGGACTGAACATTAACCGTGAAGCAATTATTAAGGCGGTAAAGGAAAGGTTGAGAGCGATATGAGAGATGATCCGCAGGCCATTATAAACGGAATGACAGCCAAAAATCTCCTTTTACAAGAGCAGAATAGAGAGCTTTTGAAGTTATCCGAAGCCAAAGCTCAAGCTGAACGAACTTATAACATTGCCGTGGCTACCGAAGTATTACGCCTTAAAAGCGAAGGAAACCCTGTTACATTGATACCCACGTTAGTTAAGGGTACAACTACCGTTGCAGACCTTAAATTGAAATTAGACATAGCTACAGGAGTTTTAAGGGCATGTGAGGAATCATTGAGAGATATACGGACTGCGATTGATTGTTACAGGTCAATTCTATCCTGGATGAAAGAAGAATTAGTGAAGAGCGGAATCAACTAAAAGGAGAGTGATATGAAATATCTAAAACGTGAGAGAAAAGTGTGGGAGGACTATCTCATTAGTGTTGTCGTTTTCACCGGGGTTGCCTTTGTTTCTGCGCTTGTCGGAGCAGGGTTTGTGATGATACTTTGGTGGATTGGATAGGCAGAGCGGGAAAGGAGAAATCAACCAAGGGAAGAAAAAAGCCGCCCTGCCTATAAGTTTACTTCTTGATCAATGTTCCGAGTCCATAACTCCCAAAGTAGAAAAATCCAACTATCAAAGCAAGATATGCCAATTTAGTATCAACGATTGTGTCTTTGATATAAGCTGCCCATCCAGGGTCAAATTTCCAGACAATACAAGCGGCAACAACCAAGAGTACAAACGTCCCCATTATAATCCATGCAAGTATCCTGCGAGTAATTGATCGAACAGAGTTTTCATTTGCCGTGGCTTTTTGAATCGCAAGCCAAGTCTCCATGACCTTGCCAGCATCTTTGGCCTTTTCTTGGTCTGTATAAAAGGCATTGTCTAACATTCCCATACCGCTTTTAACTGTATCTGCTACTGTATCAACTACTTTTGGTGTACCTAATATTCCTGTTAAAAATCCCATAATATCCTCCTTACCATTGGTTTAAAATTACTAATTGAAACATATCCTCTCCTTCAAGTTTCTGCATGAACTCTCCAAAGCCTTTCCGGGATGAAAGAATCGCCGGCACTCCATTAAGCTCTTCAAATTGTTCGCCGACTAAAATGCAGCCGTGTGAATCATCTTCAAGATTTCCTTTGTGGAATAGAATATGTTTTCTATTGGGCACGTCCATGACTTGAAATGTATCTCCAAACTTAGGAGACTTCACTCTCATACACTCATACTGGTCATGTGGTATGCAGGATATTCCCCACTGATTATTCTTCCATTCTCGTTCAAGAGTCAAGGCAAAGGGAAATCCATCAGTAATCAAAACTCCGAATGTGCCCTTATCCGTCATGGCAACCCTCTTTAGAATTATGATTCTCATAGTTCCTCCTATCTCAACTTATCAATTTTGTCAAATATCCTCTGCTGCATGTCCTTGATTTCTTTTATGTCATCTTGGATTGCGCCTGACCTTTCGTCACAGAGAGACTTGGGCATGAATCCGTTACTTTTTGGAGACTTCATTTTGCAGATTCCAGTTATAGCTATACCCCCGCCGGTCACTATCATAGTTGAAAAAGCTAACGCATCTGGTAATGATTCAAACATTTCAGTCTCCTATTTTGTTATTGGTACAACTTCAATTTCTAACTCTTGTTCAGCAATTTTTTCTTCCATAGTTTTAATCTTTGCCCTTTTAACGATTATCTTCTGCACTTCCTCTGGTAACTTCTCTGCATCAGTTATAATCTTTCCAACTGTCGCAAATGAGATTGTCTTTTGCTCCTCTGCTGTCACGCCTTCAAGATTATCAGCATGCTTTTTGACAATGTCCATCATTATTCGATTTGCCCTATTCTCTACTACTCGTTGGCAGAATTCTTCGATTGAAGTATATTCGGTCAATAAAGCTTTTATTTGCTCTTCTGTTAGATTGATGTTTATTTGCATATTATTCTCCTTTAGTCTTTTGAGATTAATTTAATTAGCATAGAAGTATCCCCTATCCCACTTCCCCATATATCAACTGTGTCCGCAGATGCATGATTAACGTATGCTTGAAGAACAACAGTATCGTTTGCACTTAATGAATTTATGCTCATCACATGATTAGTCACATCACCTGCAATAGCAGCCTGTGCCCAATGAGAGTTATAAGCGGCCACACCATCGTATGTTTGTCCACCGTAAACTGTATCAGCTATTATAGAAGCACCTGACCAAGCAATTTTAAAAGAAATGAGGTATTTTCCTTCTATAGGAGCTGTAAAAGTATAGGTTCCTGTGTTAAAATTAGATCCTATATCATAAAACTCTGCATTAAGGTGAACATCTGTCCAAGTTTTATGAATAATATTTAATTGCTGAGCACTTAAGTAGGCTAAGCATTCTGGCACTTGCCCCAACGCTTCATCTTTAACCTGCCAATTACTTCCATCACTTACCACCGTTACCTCTGCACAATAAGTATTTAATCGCGCATAAGTTTCTTTTGGCACTCCATCAGCGTTTTCATAATTAAAAGTTTCAGTGCCATTACCATCAAGCGTGATTAGATTATAATTAGCGTCAGTTTTTTTGAAGTGATAAGTAAGTCCTGCATTGCCTACTGCGGTGGGTAAGGTTATTGTATAAGGAGAAGACGCAGAAACTAAAACCAATCCTGCTTCTGCCACCGTTAAGGTTGCTGTTGTTGTTTTTGATACGACTGAATTATCTATCTTCACATTGGGGATTCCATAGTTATCAAGCCCCGTCATTGAGGTTATGTCGGAGTTGACGCCTGCATCAGCATAAATCCCGTCAAAGTAAGTCTTCAGGAACGCCTTGATACTTGTCCAGCTACTTCTTTTAGTCTCCCCGGTCGCCTGATTTGTGGTATCGGAGACGTCCCGGATGGTTATATTATCCCCGTTTGCTAACTCGGTTAGTTCTACTAAATCACTATTTCGTTTGTTCGCCATTTTGTGCCTCCTTCTTTACTTCCTTATGGTTTTCTCCTTAGTTTCTTTGTTTTAATATAATCTGGTTTTGAAATAACTTTTTTCACTGGTTCGATTATTGTGTCCCCCGGCATAAACCTGTAATCAGCTAATATTTTCTTGCCTGTCTTCTTATCGACAATATGTTTCGGCAATCCAACCGTTACAGGCTTTGTAGGCCATTTAGGTTTTGAGTTTTCGTCAATCTCGTAGTTTTCCGTAATAACTTCAAGAAGGTCTTTATCCGGTTTCGTTTCATCTTCAACAATAGTCTCTAATTCCATTTGCTCTATTTCTTCATTGGTTGGATTGATGACAATTATTTCATGTTTTGTTTCGTCATAACTTCCAAAGGGATGGGGGACTAATTGAGGTTTACCTCCATTGCCAAAACAGGGATGGTCGGGAGCTTGATACATTGAGACTGTTTTTTTGGTAGTCTTGTCTCTTAGAATGAATATCCAATGAATTTCACCGGAAGATGTTACATAGCGTTGTTGAGCATAGGCTCGATAGCTTGCTGATTGGGTAGACAGATACATAGTTGTGGTATATGCGGCAGAAATAGTTTCTCCTGCCCATTTTCCAACGCCAGCGCCAGCATCCCATCCCCAAAATGCAGGATAACCGGCACCACCCGAACTCTTCAGTTGTGGATAAAATCCATATTCCCCACCAGGCAATGTTAAATCTTCACCACTCGTTGATACCGTAGAAACACTCCCTATACTCGTTTTGAGCTTGGCCTGGGTAACTGACGCGTTAATAGGCACTCTCTGATTACTCAATCTCGCATCGTTTCCAGCGCAGGCATTTGTGGAGCCCGTACCGAGACTCCTTAATCCATAAGTTCCTCCTGCTGGATTTTTTAGAGCAGCATTGCACATCGTCAAGGTAACAAGACCATCATTAAGAGCTAACAAAGCTTTAGATGTTCCAAAGTTGTAAATACTTATCCATGCATTATTCGCTTCATTACGTTGCTTTAAAATATTTGTGGTTGTGTCGAACCACCCCATCCCAGCAACTGTATTCGCCGGAGCACTTGCCCCTGAAAAAGCCGACTTCAATGCTGCAAAGTTGTTTTCTACGTTCTGCATATCTGTCTGTACGGCGTGGTCGGTCGCAAAAACATTGTCAGTATAATCCTGTGACATTATATTTCCTCCTTAAATTCCGCCAAAGCCTGTTCAACCTCAATCATCTTTGCTTTTTTGGCATTGTGATTGTCTCGTATCTTTTTGGTTTTGGCCTTTAATTGGGTCTTGAAGTCCTTTTTATTTTTCCATGTTACACAGGTAGTTTCTAAAACTTCACCTGTTTCATCGGTCACATGGATATAAACTACATGGCCTTTTTTATCGTTTACAATTTTATCTATTTTGTATTCAATCATATCAGCTCCAATACGCGGCTTTGCAGTTTAATTTTTTGATGTAAAGTTGTGAATCTGCTTGAGGGTCCGTGATAGAGATTTCAACCTGAACGTACCGCGCGGTGAATTCAGGAGAAAGGATCTGGAAGAAATCTGCCTCAAAAGGATAGACTCCGGTAGCCGTCCCCCACTTAATTTTAGCGTTCAGAATCGCTGCCACATCAGGAGTAGTTAATTCATACCAGCGAGTATTTGAATCAGTCTTATCTGCCCACGTTGTCGATCCCGGAAAAATACCCCCCCACGAAGTTGCGGATGATGTAAAGACCGTCAAAAAGTCACCCCAGACCCTTACTGTCTTTTCCGAACCTAAATCATATTCTGGAGCTGTCCATGTACCCGTGAGAACTCCATCTGTGTGACTGCATTTCAGGCAATCATCGCCATTATACAATACATATTCAGTGTTATCATGTGTTCCGATTCCATTATAATCCCATGACCAGGTGTTCTTGTCACTATATCCGGGCGGGTAAAAAACAGTCACGGAGGCGGAGACAGGGTTCTCGGAGTAGTTGCCGCTGTTGTCTTTCGGGGAACACCAAAGAGTAAAAGTCCCAGGCTTCACCCCGGAAAGGCGGAAATTCGGTGTCTCGTTGGAGGCCATGAAAATACCCCCAGCCCACGAATCACCTATTCGCAGCTCATATATAGAGACATCAGGATTAGTTACTTTCTCTCCGTACACGCTAATGGTATCACCCGCGGCGGTCGCAACGATATTAACCATGCTGTCAGGGAGTGCTGTTTTCCCAAAAATATATTGAGATATTGTATAAGCAGAATCAAAGTTTTCCTTCACTCCAAAAATCGACACGGAGCGGATTTTCATATAGTACATTTCGCCCTCTTCGACCGGATCGAGAATATAGTCAGAGGTGGCCTTCGTCATAAATCTATACTCCCCGGACCCTATTTTCACCCAGATTTCAGCATAATCCCAGAAGGGGTAGGAAGTCACCGGAGGCGGATCAAAGTCAATCTTCCAACGGGTAAAACTTCTGTCCCGATAGTAGTAGACCTCTTCTTCCTTTGTCACATTAATCACGGGCTGAACCGCTGCGGAGGGGCTTAGGAGGTCAGTAATAAACAATTCTTGCTCATCAATATCATAATCGTCATTATAAAGGGCATCGTCTTCTTGTAATAAATTCAGAGCAACGTTGCCATCCATTGTTATCTGATTTGATTCAACCCTGTATAAAGGCTTCGTCCCGCTCGTCCATCCAGGCATCCGGTGTGTAATTTCTATCAAGTCCATCGGCTCCAGTGACATGGCTTTGTTGCCTGCTGTCAGACTTACAGCAGTTCCCCACCGTGCTCTCTCAAGATAATAATAAGACATCGGTATAACCTTTGACAGGGAGTCTAATCCTAATAACTCGATCTGTTGCTCTCGATAATCTCCTTCTGTGTCGTAAGCGTCATCATCTTGGAAGACTTTCTCATCCTGTGTGTAATTCTTGTCAGCGGAGAAGAAGGTCGCCTTAATTGCGTTGGGCCGTGAGAACAGAGTAGCAGAGGGTGAAATTTCAATCGTGCTTTCACTTCCTGTCTGAATGATATCATCTTCCGTAAGCTGCATTACAACCGATTCTTCCCGTGTATCCCGGAATTTCAGCTTAAATTTGTTTTCGGAATAGATTATTTCACTGCGCCCGTTTACCAATAGGGACGCGATATTGTCTTCTATGGATTGATTCCTGTTAATAGGCATATTGCAGTTCCAGCCATACGTATCATAATAATCAGCGGCATCACGAAAAGAGGGTAAATCTATTCTGGTAGGATCAAGACCCTTCCCACCACGAGTGCTCGGCCGGGTTAACAGATCATAAACACAGTACGCTAGATTGTCAGTATAAACCAACGGCATGGAATCATAATCGCTTTCTGTTGCGAAATTCTTAACTTTGCTACCCTCAAGAATCGCCGTTATGTCTGGAATTGACGAAAATTTATCCCGATCATACTCAAGCCGGCAATAAAGATACGCTGTGTATCTCATACAATCTGTCCAGTTTGGATAAGCCGTATGTAGTGTCGCGCACACGTTTTGTGTCGCTGACCCATCAAAGAACTCGTAATAGAAATTATCTTTGTAATCCGATTCTGTGTATATTACCCCATCCAGAAAGATTTGATCTACTCCCGCGTCTTGATAAATTCCTTTTACCGGCCCTTCAGCCATTCCTAAGATCAAATGCAAATATTTATTGTCCGTGCCTGTTGTTGTCGCAAAGACCTGATTCCCACCGACCCTGGTCTTGCCATAAACAATCGGAAGTATCTCTGCGGTTGATCTGGTATTTACCAGCCGCCCGGCATCTTCTTCCTTTTCTGCCGCAAAAGAAGGAGCCTTTCTGCCCGCGATACTAATTGATTGAGCAATCCCGTAGGCAACCGCAGCCCAGCCAATAAATTGAGTAATTGTCATCGCACCGATATAAGCGCCTACGGCTGGCATATTAGCCTCCTCGCCATAATCGGCACAAACACATCCCCTAAAAGATACGTCTGAACCCCATCTTCCCTTGACGCGGCTAAGGCTTTTTTGGCTCCAATATAGAGCGCAGGGAATTTGACTGATTTATATTGCACAACTATAAGATCACCCTTTTTCAAGTTTTTGACATCAGCTTCCTCGCCTATCGTTTCAAAGAGTTCCATCATAACCCGTATCATGCCATCCGGGTCTTGCTCCCAATGTCCCATGTATGTCTCAAGGTTGTATCCTTTGTAATTATCAGGTACCTTAACCCCGGCATCGGTATAAAAATCATGGATAAACTTCATGCAATTATATTCTCCGAAAGAAGCCCCAATATATTTTCGTGTTAAAATTCCAAAGTTTTTCAATCTGTTTTCCCCCAGTATATCTGCTTCTCCATCAAGTCGGGAAGCCACCTAAAACCGCTGAAATTATCCGTATTCCCCAAAGCTTTACATCTGGCATACGATTGATCGCACCATGTTTCCCCTCCGGTGTACCCACATTCAGTGCTCTTAAAAGGCCATCGGCACGCGGATTGGTACTTCCTTAATGTCTTCTTGTTCCACAGTACAAACTCATTCACAAGAGTAATTGACGCTTTAGGCTCTGTCAGTTTCCACGTTGAAACTAAGCCCTCAAAGATTTTGAATGTCTGGTCTATAATTTGATTATTAGAATCGAAAAAGCCCACTTTTAGAGTCCCCCATTTATTCATTATATCTTCATTTAGAAACACAGCGGACATCTGTAGATCAACATTTCCTATTTCAATTTCAACCTTATCCACGGAGGACTTCGCACTGTAGTTTACCGCTGAAATTGAGAAGGGCATAGTTTCAAACTTGTTGCTCTCATATCCTTGTTCGAGTATTAACTGATCCCCGCTTTCCGTTACGAGTAAATCTCCGGCTTCCGTTGCCAAATCTATCCTATTTTCAACCCCCCATAAATCGACATCGCAGTCTGTATATCGGAGTGTTGTATTAAAATCCAACTCCAAAAACCAGAACATCTTGCCCTCTTCGCTTGAAAGAGCAGCTTCTATGAATGATGATAAGTCTCTCATATTTCTCCTATTGAGGTGAAAGTCCTTTCAATTTTATCCCGTAAGAATAAACCTGTTCAATAAATGTCTCCCGTGGCAATTTGTCCTCTGCGAATCTGGCTCGTATCCTCAAATAGCCAGTAAAATCAGCTGTAATAATTACCCCTTCACCCGGTGCCGTGTCATACTCGACCCTATCGCTATCCGAATTCCCCCCACCTACCAAGATAGATGTACTTGTTGTCGCATCCACACCATCCGAATAAATAGTATGAGATACTGTCTCTCGTCCGGGGATATCGAATATTTTAGTAACCCCATCCCCTGTCCCGCAGTATTGCCCCTTGTGAACGAATTTATGTTCAGGGAAAAGGGTAAAATCGTAAATATAAAAAGCCTCTTGCGCTCCATTACGGGCCAAGTAAAACTCCCATAACGTCCGGGCATCTGCAACTTCCAATTTTTCGTATGCCAAGGTAACGTTATATTTCGGGTACATCTGTTTGCTTCTTCGCTGTTCGCCACCGCCATCGAATTGACTGATTAGCGTGTTAAACTCCGGCTCTACAGTTAAAGTTTGTGTGTCTATTTCAGGAAAAGCAGCCATTATATTGTACCTCTGATTGTATCTAAGAGCCCCGACCTATTTTCCAAGGCATCATTTACCACGGTTACGATTGATCCAGGGTTTCTTTTTACCACTTCGGAAAAGGACTTTGAGTCGATCGCATTGATTATTATCGTTGTCCCCCCACCATTAGAGACAACACCAAGATCTCCTGAACTTGTGCGCTTTAGAGGCATAACCGCTTCCGGCCCATCTTCCCCCATCAGACCAGCGCCCTGTGCCATTGGAAAGACTGTCGGAAGTGAGACAATCCCACCTTTTGCGAAGGGAAGAAGATTGCCCCCCTCGAAAGCGTTGCCTTTAGCAGAAAACAGCTTCGATCCGCCCAATGCCGTACCAACAGCTTTCAATGTGATCCCGAACCAGCCGCCCCCACCACCTTTGCCAAACATCTTTTCTATAAGGTATTTCTGGATCAGCATCTGGGTAACCATCTGGGCGAATGATTCTGCAATAGCCTCAAAGGTCGTCTCTGACCCCCACAACATATCATTCAAAGTCGAAGAGAAAGAATTACCCCAACCAACGAAGGCTTGCTCCATTACATCGGATTTTTCCTCTGTCGTATCGGCCAAGTCTTCGAGGCTCTTGATGGAGGCTTTCGTTCCCTCATCTATATCAGCCATCATATCAATTATGGCTTCATCAGTTGCGGCGTATGCCTTCATGTTGTCTGTCGTGTCAAGTATTGCTTCGGCCAATTTGAGTTGCTCGGGAGTCGCACCCTGCATTCTAAGATGATACAGAGCGACTTCTTTTGAGGCCATACCAAAGGTGTCACGCTGCACTTTGAGAGACTCTATCTGCTTATCGACTGCCTCTTTTAATTTAGCGGCGACCGTTTCTGCCGCAAGTCTTGCTGCTGCTTCTTCTGGGGTTTCCCCCACCATTCCGCCACCAGTGCCACCTGTGCCAACCGCAGGTTCATCCAAGTCCCAACCTCGCGTTGCCCCAGAGGGCTTACCGGGAACCCCGCCAGCAAAAGGATCACTGATTGCGTCCAACGCCGCCTTGAGTTCCTTTGCGTTCATTGTTGCAAATTCAAGAAAATCAAGGCTGCCTTCTGAAACCGCTCCAAATCCTTTTAGGGTTCTTGCTATTTTAGGCAACAGCATTGCCGCAGCAACAATCACAGCAATTTTTTTCCCAAACAGCGCAGCTCCAAGAACCCCGACTCCACCCGTGATCTCTTCTGGAATATCATCATAGACATCTTTGATGTCGCCTAGACTATCTTTCATGGCATTAATCTTGGCTGGCATGTCCTGAGTGATAAAATCATTGTTATCAGCGACCCATTGAGCCATTCCAGCAGCGGCCTTACCTAATTCCGGGCCAACCGAGGAGATTGCACTGATGAGAGAAACCTTAATAACAGCCGATAGATCATCTATGTTGTCCTTTGCTTTCTCTGCTCCCCTAAGAAGATCCTCATCAATCTCAAGACCCAACCGTTCAAATCGATCTCTTAGGGTGTCAGTGTTACCGGCCAGTAAGAGCATTCGAGGACCGAGTTTCATCCCGAAGGTCGCCTCAGCAAAGGCCAGCCGGGCAAGTGGGTCCTCAAGTTTCTCGACGGCTTCGAAGAAAATATCAAAGGCTTCAGAGGAGTTGCCAGCTGCTTTGAATTGCCCCAAAAGGGCTTCGTTGGTTTTATTCAGGTACGTGTAGAGCGTTCCAGTTCCTGCTTGGAGCTTGCCAGTCCTGACAGCAAGCATGTTAAGTGCTTTGTCGAGTTGATCGGTGGATACTCCGGAGCGGTCGGCAATATATCTCCATTGTTGTAAAGCTTTGGTCGAGATACCAATGCTATCAGCAGTCTTGGCGATTGAGTCAGCGTATTCGAGGTTCTTCTTAATAGCATAAACCATCCCGGCAACCATAGCAGTTCCAGCCATAATGCCACGGAATGAGGTCATAGCTTTGGCAGCGCGGGTAAATTTATCCCCCACTTTGTGCATAGCTTTCTGCATACCGGTGGCGTTCTTCTGCACAGCATTCTTTGCCTTCCGCATGTCGGCGGAGAACTGGGCGTGTCCCGCGCTAAGCTCGGCTCTAAGACTACCAATTGGCTGCGCCATTATTTCTTCCTCGTCTCTTTAATTGCCTCAAGTTGTCTCTTGAGTAATAATCCGTTCTTCGGCTTTTTCTTGCCGCGACTTAACTTCTCGAATCTCGGCAGTTTCTTCGCTCTCGAAAATGCTGCTATCATCCACGCCTGTTTATCCGACCGTTCAGAAGTGGCTTCCATCGCAATATGGGTCTGGTATGGAGTCAGCTCCCAGAATTCTAATGGCGAAATACCCGCAACAATCGCATTTTTATACGCTTGATCCATCCAGTCAGGGTCTGCTTTTTTTTTACGTCCTCATCTTCCGGCATACCTTTATCGCCAAAATACGCCCAAGTAAGAGCTTGCTGTACGTCATTGGCAAAAGGTATTAGAGGAGGTGATAGCTCCATGATCTTTTCAGGAGTCATCTCCGGATGTTTCTTACGCATTCCAGCGGCCCCAACGAATGCCACTACCTCTGGCTTGAATAGGTCGGGAGAATCGCCGTACTTCTCGTTCACTTCGGCTAAAACAGCCCACGTGTACCTGAGTCTGTACGGCTTCCCCTCTATTGTCGTAACCTTCGTTCCTGTTATCATGATAGTGTCAACGCTCCTACTCTATGAATGGTTATCGTGCCGTTTACCTTGTCATCGCCGCCACCGGAATCGTTAATGCCGATTACGTAACCTGTAAAGGTATGTACGGCATCATCGGAGTAGGTCAGCTTAAACGTCTTGAGGGTTCTTGCCGCCCTTGCTGTTTCAGCAGCCAGAAGTCCTGTATCATCGGACGTCCAATTCACTGAAAAGGTCAGTGCGCTACCCCTCGGAATACCAGGTTTCTCTTCGGCCCGTGTCGATCCCAACGCGGTATAATCTATCATGTTGTGAGTATCACCGGCGATATCCCAATCAGTGATTGAGCATATCTCGGTATAACTCTGCGGCGTCATTGTCGCGGTGTCAGTGTTGTCATCAATCGTTAAATCCGTTGAATCCAAATCAATGGCGAAGGTATCATCCGTGACAAACTGGACAACAAACGATTTACCGTTAATGTCCGCTGCATCAGCCCCGTCAAAGGACGCCGCCACAACAACATCGCCGTTGGACAGGCCGTGCGCTACTGATGTTAATACTGTTGGATTCGAGAGAGTCATCGCCGTTATGGTTTTAGCGATCCCAGACCCAGTATCCATCTCTAATTTAGTTCCCTGCGATTCTAACATTTCTACTGTCATTTTTCTTTCCTCCTGTTGTTTTTAAATTGGGTTTATTTTCCCTTCTCAAGCACTCCGATTTCCATGCCCTCGTGAAGAAATAAGACATTCGGTTTATGCCCAAGTCCTTTTACAAACTCTTTTACCATCTTCACACTCCCCTCCCGTGCATCCTTGGATAATCTCAAGGGAGACCGCAAAACTATAATATCATTTTCATTAATAGATAGTTTCTGCATCGACTGAAGAAGATTGACATGCTCCTTGTCGTTCACATTTTTTAATATGCTAACCGGGTTCTTTCTCTCCTTCTCTTCAAACTCCATTATCTTAAAAGATTGCTTTTGCTCTTCCTTTAATGTCTCATAATAAGCCTTGGCCACACCAAGCGGCCCCCATAGGATAATACCATTATCAGACATCAAATTTCCTTATTCCAAAGTCCGTAAAATCTCATGTCCTCCTCCTTGTTTTTATTTAAATTGTGTACCATACACTGTAATCAGCGGTTAACCGCAACGCATTAACCTCTGGCTCTTTTTGCTCAAAATCTGAAATGAACAATATTGAACCAATCGTTATAGATTCAACGGTTCCAATGTAACCCCCTAAAGCCGATTTTACGGCCTTAGATAATACCCTCAAATCCGAATAACCGGCCTCTCCAATATCTTGTACCCATAAATCAATTTGGACTCTGGGGTTTTCCTTCCCAGATGGCCCCCTAAGAGCGTTTTCTCCACGCCCGAATACGGAATAACTTATAAACGGATACGTTGGATTTTGCGGGATTTTGACAGAAGGATAGCACCGGGTTGTAATGGCTTTCACGGTTGCATCGTTTGTCAAGATACTATGGATTGCTTTTCCGATCATTTTAATACCACCCTGTATCTCCTGCGTCCTTAATTTCGTTGCACCGTTTTATTACCTTTTTGAGTGCCTCAACAGCTTCCGTTGAATCCTTGTATTCATCTAGCAGCACTTCGATCATTCCCATTATTTCTTTCGCTGCTGTACTTGCCCCTGCTCCTCCTCCCATGCTCATATCTATTCCCCTTCTTATTTGTTTTTTTATCTCGATAACCCCGCACGTTGTTTTGATGTCAATGTTCCCTTGAGAGCCTTTTTGTGGAGCAACTTTGCAGCTTTTTCTAATGCCCGCCAGAGCTCTTCTTTTAAGAGATCAAGGGAGACTTTCTTTTGCGAATCAAACGCTTGCCTCATAAACGGCATAGGAGGTATAAATCCCCTATATGCACCACTTTTGGTGTATCTCTCGGTAGTTCCCCATTCAAAAATCGAAGCCAACGGATGTGAAGGCCCCACGTACACAGTAACCCTCGATCTGTCTGTCCGACCTCTCTGCGACTTCTTAAGGCTTGTTCCAACCTTGATGGATTTAACTATATTTTCACCCTCAATAGGAATACCTTGCGCATTCTGTTTGGCACGATCCTTGATAGGGATAGCCGCCTTTTTCAGCGCATTCCTCACGACTGTCTTCTTCATGCTCAAGGTCGGAAGCTGCTCAAGCGCGTCCATTGTTTCTTTCAGGCCAACTAATTGAAATGAAAATGCTGGCTGTGCCATTATTCGCCCCTCGCATTCACAATCAATTCAAGTCCCTCTTTGCGTCCCAGTTCTAATACGGCTGCTATATCATATTCCTTTCCGGCTGCGTCAGTCAATATGTTCAGGGGGCTTACATCATCCCTATACCGAATGCGATATTTACAAACCACAGACGCAACAACCTGTTTTGCGCTCCATCTTTCGTTTCCCCGGAGTTCTAATCTTTCACCCCACACACTCCCCGGGAGAGTAACCGGCTTAACCTTATTCGAGGCATCGCAAGTCTCCGTACCCGCCGCAGTGAAAGTATCATATATTACAACCCCGGTACCGAAATGGTCCTCTTCCGTGGCTGTGACCTGATAAAGAATGCCCTCTGTAAGTGTCCCTGTGGCTATTTCGGAGCCGACCTTTACGAGTTCAATCCATGATACAATCTCCTCACCAAAGGCGTTTTCCGTTGTAACCTTCTCGTACAGCGTTATAATTTTATCCATCCTGCCACTGCGCATCAATCAAACCTCGTGTGTATAATATAATTCAATAACAGGGTGTCAACGGCCCCCTGAATCCGTCCCACACTCACCCCAATGACGATCTCCCCCCTGTTGTTATAAGCATCCTCAATCATCAATAACATCGCATTCCTGATGTCCTCTGGCACGTCTGTTGCACTATCACCATATCCACAGACATATTCAATTTTAATCGGGTTGTCGGTATAGAGGGTCCCACTCGGCCATGATTCATTCGGCTGTAAAATTACCCGGCCCGGTTCACTTACGATATCAGTATCCACGGTCGAGAGAGTATTGTCGTAATCGGCATCGTCTTGTAATCGGTATGTCACGACCGCGGATTGTAGTTTAGGATAAGGAAGCCTGATATATCTCTTGTCCGGCCACTCATCCAGATAGTACGTCCGTGTCTGCGTAATCAATGCCCGGCCTGTCTCATGCTCAACCTGGAGCCGTGCTGATTTAATATTTCTATTAAGCCAGTCATCTTCCGTGGTGTATGCCGCAGCCTCCGCCGCTGTGGTAGCTAAACGAAGGTGTAGTTTGACCTCTTCCAGAGATATACATTCCGTTGCTGGGGCTGTTGTAGTTACGATTCTCATATCTCACCTATTCATGTATATGGTATCTCAAGTGCAAAGTCATCGTTGCAGAAGCTGTTTCACATTTCAAACGATAATAAACAGTCTCCCCGCTTGGAATTTGAAGGTCTCGCATTCTTTCCTGACTGATATGGCTAATCTGGTTTGTACCCGCTAATCCCCTTGCTCTACATACAATCGTTTTACTATCACCATAAGCAATTTCAATTAAATAAATATTGTCCTTTGCGCTTGTAGACTCAACAACAATCGAACTAATATGACCAGAAGAATTGAATTTTGAACTCAATGTCACGGAATTATTATCAACTATTTCTGCCCACGCTCCAAAGGTATTTACAGAACTGCCCGCCGTGAAGGTAACTGTTTCGTTTGAGTCTTCCGGGAAGATATTATTCTGATGAAATGCCTCTTTATGAAGGTCTTTCACCCAAATATAGTTCCCATTATGTCGCCTCTCTATATCCCACAAATACCGTACAGACCTGTGCCGCGGCTGTAGCACCTCCAGCAATAGTGAGCTGTATCAATTTCCCACCTACAACCGTCCCACCGGCATTGTATTGCAGATATTTGTTTTCAGTAAGGTTAGCCAGGGCCCCAGCTGTTGAGCTGACAAATACAACCGGAGTGCTATCTGTTGACTGGATTGATATCGAAGTTAAGGTTGATTCTTCTGTCAGGTCGGCTGGAATGATTATCGTCAAATGCAAGACTTCAATGTTGTTTGCCCCAACAGTGAAAAGCGTATAACTTCCCGCCGCCTGTTTAAGGTCGATAGTAGTGGTCTGGAATCTGATACCTTCTGCGTCTTTTAATACCCAGTTCGTCCCACCATCCGGGGTGTCGTAAAGTTTCCCGGTATTGTACTCGCGGAACGTAGCCCCGATTTGACATGTAGTTGGTTTTGTGTCGGTCGAAAGACCAAGAAAACGATTCTCTAAACTTCCTATTCGTGTTACTGACATCTCCTGTACCTCCTTTCACTTTTTTGGGAGGGAGGAGGCAGCCCGGAGAGTAGACTGCCCCCTGTGGGTTTAAGCCTTAGTTGCTGCTCCTGCGGTCGGGGTTGCATACACAACATACATTCTTGTACGTCCTGCGGTTCCCGCACCTACCGAAGTCGCAACACCGATAATATTTCTCGCTGCGGCAGAGTAAAGTTTTCTCTGCTCACTCGCTATATAAGCACCTGCCTTGCCTCCGGGATGTTCAATGTTGTTAATTTCACCAGCCAATAAATCGGTCGCTTTCAGATTCGTAGCGGTGAAGAACCCATCTGGGTCGCTGTCATCCCCAACAATCATGCTTGCCGAAGTTCCAGCCGTCCAAAGTGCCTGTCCATCAACGCCAATATCAATAATCCGTGACCCAGCGGGGAGTGCTATCGTCCCGGTATAGGTTCCGGCTCCGGCTTCGGTGAAGAGAACCTCTGCGGTTACGGTTGGATAGACTTGAGTCCCTGCTAATTTAAAAGCTCCACCGGATTCGACATCCAGAGAACCTCCTGAAGCGATAACGTGGGTATCGCCACCATCTTTTCTGTATGTTTTCGGCTGATATGTTTCGTCTGCCATTTTTCATTTCCTCCTGTTCGATTGGTTGCCCCGGTATGGCCCGGATAAGACCGGGCCGAGTACCCACTTAAGGGATCGGATTATATGGCCGGAACATCCAGACCATGACTCTTAATAATTTCAATACCCATTGGCATGGACACAGTACCAGTCTCTGTATATGTGAGTTCGAGATATCGTTTTCCGCCGACATAGCCGAATTGATAGATCGAATTGTCCTCACCGACAGCATCAATAGTGAGAATGACACCACTTGCCACTGTCACACCGAGCATATCCGCCGTTTCGACAGCCGTGTAAGTCGTTCCGTCGCTTGAATCTTTCAACGTAAAAACGAGTTTGTTTGAACCCGACAATCCCGATCCAGCGTCAAGACCGCAATTAATGACCAACTCCGCCGAGTTGAAATCCTGAAGGTCGATATCGGTATGTGTCGCAGTAGCCTCAACCACAACCGGGTCAAGAATTGAGACAACTTCTATATTATTGTGAAGATCTTTCATTTTTATTACCTCCTGTTTGAGTTTATAAGTTTTAATTCTGGTTTAACTTCTTCCCCGTAAAGTTCAATAATTTCATATGCCCACTTTACGAGATCTTCTGGTCGTTGACCTTCGGGATGTCCCTTGACAAAAAGCTCAAGGTTCTCAATGCGATTGTCTGTCTTGTCGCCATTCTTATGATGAACAAGTTCGCCGCTTCTCAAGAGACGGCCTAAATATTCGGCCATTACAAACCTGTGCTGATAAACAATCTGGTTTTTACCAGCGTGGGGGCTTTGGGGGTCATATTTCATGACATACCCAACATTATTGATGTGCCACTCTTTTGATCTACCATCACACACAGAACCACCGTTTGGATCACCATATTTTTTCCATTTTGAATAATGCTTAGAGCAGAGACCCCATGCAACATCTTTATTCTCACATCCTTCTACTTTACATTTGCCTAATAAGGGAGCTCCTTGTTTCGGCCCTCCTGCCAATGGGTCGCCATGCCTACGCCATCTATCATAATGGAAATTACACCAACCTCTTTTCCTGGCATCGTTATCACAGCCCTCTACACTGCACTTGCGATCTCCAGGGAATCTTCTTGGTAACATATTTGCACCTCCGTTGTGCTCCCGGAAATTCCCGTGCAGAAACAAAACCGGAATATTTTGCTTATCGGGTGCGCTCCCTATCTGCACGGTAAACATAATTAGCTCCTACGAACTCGCTATTTTCAGCGTCTTGATTGCCTCGTACATCGTGATGCCGCCGCCGACTCTCTTTGTGGTGTAAAAGAGAATGTAAGGCTTGCTGGAGAAGGGATCTCTCAAGACTCTTATCCCGAAACGGTCGATAATGAGATACCCTCGCTTGAAATTCCCGAAATAAATCGGATAATTCCCGGCTCCAATATTCTCAACATTGTCATCTGTTACTACCGGGAACCCTAATAGGGTATTCGGCGATCCAGCCTCAAGACCGGGTCTCCACAGATAGTTGCCCTCGCCGTCTTTCATCTTCCTGATAACACCGTTTGTCGTTCTGTTGAATAACCAAGATGCACCATTCAGATAAACGGGTTTCAGAGCTGTGGTAAGATCAATGAGTTTATCTGCACTATTCAGCAGGGAAGCATGACCTCCTGCGATGTAACCCATTTTACCCCAGGCATAAGAAGCGTTCGCAACTTTGGAATATGCATCAAGACCTTTAGGTTCGGATACACCATCACCATTGATAAAGGCATCGCCTTCCTCTTCTGCGAACTCAATCGCAACCTCATTACCCAGCCATGCAGCGATATCAATTCGACTATCGTCCAAAAGTTTCTGAGTTGCGGCTGGCATAGCGTAAATCTCTTTCGTGTTAATCGCGATTTCAACCAGCGAGGGAGTATCAGTTGCCGCTCTTGATCCTTTCTCCCCAACCCAACCGGAAGAAGCTCCGCCCTGGTTGACCAATTTCTTATAAGTATCAGTTCCAATACTCATAACCGTGGAAATTCTTCGCATTGCTGATACGCTTTCCGCTACACGGTCGATGGTCGCTTCCATCTCTTCCGGGACAGTAAATCCACCCGCCGTGTCATCCAGAGTGGACGCATTAGCCTGAACTGCTAATTGGGAAAGATCTCCTTCAACACCTTTACGGAACCAGCTCTCAAATCCAGCCTTATAATCAGCTTTAGCTTTATCTAATTCCGAAGTTCCGCCGCCAAAAGCCCCCCGTCCCGCCACGGTTTCAAGTGATTCAAGCTGTGTTTTCATTTCGGCGATTTTTGAGATTTCCGCATTGATCTTCTCCACCTTTTCTGTCAGGAGAGGATCTGCGCTTCCTTTTGCCTCAATTTCCTTGAGACGTTTGTCGTTTGCGGCCTTAAATTCTTCAAAGGTCGTTCCCAGTGACTGTATGGTATCTTTTAGTTCCTGCATTTCTCTACCTCCTATGATGTCATTATGTTTTTTATTTTTTCAACTTCTGCTTGTATCACCTCAACGTCCCGTTGAGTGCCTTCTCTTCGTCGCGAGAGAAGTGCCTTCGCCTCTTTTTGAGAAAAACCCACGTCACGTAAGGCTTGCTCTTTTTTCCTTATTGTTGGTTCTCCAGCCGGCACATTTGCAAACATCGAAAGATCAAAGTTTGCTTTTGCCACGCCCGTATCGAGAACCGTATCGACAAACCCTCGGTCTTTTGCTTCTTTTGCCGTAAGCCATGTTTCCTCTTTCATCATTTCTTTCAGTTCACGTTTCCCGATATTGGAATTGTCAGAATAAATATCAACCATATTCACACTGATTTTTGCTAAGATATCTGCTATATCCCGAAGCTCATATTGATTTCCGGCTGTCAGTACCCACGGATCATGGATCATATACATAGCATTTTTATGAGCCTGAACCTCGTCTCCAGCAAGCGCAATAATGGAAGCTATTGATGAAGCGATTCCTTCATTCTTTGTGGTAACTCGTGCCTTATGCTCTCGGAGGGCATTATATATAGCCAAGCCATCAAAAACATCTCCTCCAGGTGAATTAATGCGAATCGTAATATTCTTGCCTTTAATCTCTCCGAGGGCCCGAACTAAATCAAAAGCATCGTTGTACGGATAACCGATCACATCATAGATAATGATTTCCGTTTCCTCTTCTGATTTTGCCTCTATTTTATACCAATCATTTTTCTCTAAAGGCTTTCCCCAGAAAGAAGCGATAGCCTTTGCGTTTTTTTCTGTTCTATATGCTAATCCCATTGTATTCCCCTTAATTAAGGCAGATTTTTGTTCCTCGGCAGGTTCAAATTTTATATATTCAATATCATGATCCTTAAGCCATTTTTTTGCTTTCTTAACAGTGAAATAATCAACATGAAATCTATATGATTGTGCAGTTGTGGTTGTTTCGCCCTTTAATTTTCCAATAATTACTCTAATTCCAGTATCAATCTTTTTAGATCGAAAAGAATTCTGCTCAAAATCTTCCGGTTCACGAATTCGGGCTGAGTGTTCTGTTGGATATGGAATAGTAATCGCCCCCTTGTCTTTTATTATATTATGTTGCAATAGCTAAAGATGGTTGAAATGATCTTTCTATCCTTGCGCCTTTGCTTCTATTCTCTGATTTCTCTAATGGTTGAAGATTTTTAAGACTCCAACATAATCTAAAATCAACATCATCAGGCTTTTCAAAATTAAATGCAGCTATTGGAATTTTGTGGTCTATTTCCCAAACTGTTCCATAATTCTCCCACGACATACCCGGCTTGAATAGTTTTTCAAGATGACCTTTGAGTTGATCTACTGTAAAATCTACAAGCTCTTCCCAATGGCGTTTATTCTTTGTACCATTATCAAACAATGATGTTCTAATCCGTCGGGATATACTACCACTAACTCTATATTTTATATTTTCTCCTCGTTTTTTATTCGCCCTTCTCATCGCAGCCCGGTCTTTTTCAGGATTAGCAGCTCGCCATCTTTTTAGTGCATCTCGTTTCTTTTCAGGATTAGCTTTGATCCATGCGTCACGAGTAATTTTGTCTCTTTTCTTGTGTTCTTGCCGATAAACCTTTGCCCGAGCCGCCTTTTGCTCTTTTGTTCTTTCGTTGTATTCTTTTATTTTATCTTTATTTTCTTCAGCATATTTTTTCGCATAGGCTAATCGTTCTTCTCTATGCTCTTGATGATATTTCCTTGAGTAGGCTTTTATCTTTTCTGGATTTTTAGTTTTCCATTCTTTGCTTTTTAAACTATCCCCTTCCTTATTTTCAGCATGTCTTTTTCGAGTATAACTACGAGCACATTCTTTACACCATACTCCAATACCACTTTTATTTCGTGAGCATTTCATGAACTCTGAATAAGGTTTTACTATATTACACCTTGCACATTTTTTACTTAGATTTTTCATCTAACTTTTTGTCCTCTTTTACAGTCGAAGTGCGTGTCCTGTATTCGTCTCCGCCCTCATACGGGTTGAGATCAAGGTACATCCGGGCCTCGTTAGGGTTCATGATTTCTTTGTCGATCGCCACGGCAAACGAATCCATCTGCTCTTTAAAAGATCCCCTCTGTAATCCCTGTGCTGTGAATTTTGCATATTGCGTTTTCCGTTTTGCCATAGGAATGAGATCACGGGAAATAGCTTTTTCAATCGTCACTAACCAGGGCATTAAAGCATAAATTACAAATCCAATTGAAAACTGTTCTGCACTGGCATAGGTCGGGGTTTTGTCTTCGGATGAAAGAATCGTCAGGGGCATCCCAAAGAAGATATCAACAATTTCTGCTTTCTGATATTTCCGCAACTCAAGAAACTGTGAATCTTTTGGATTAATTGTTATTGGTTTCGCTTTCATGTTTTCCTGTAGGAGCATGAGGCGATGACTTTTTCCAAGACCACTATATGCTTCTGTCAAAGAGCTTGCTAAATTTGATTTGGCCTCCGGGGAGATTTTCCCTGGATGTTCAACTATAATCCCCGGATGAGTTCCACTTCCAAAGTATCTTGCCCCAAATTCTTCAGAAGCTAATCCCAAAGCGATTGATTCCCGAATATACTGAATGGGATTGACTCCCATAAATCCGTTAACAGTCATTCCTCTAATGTGCATAATTTGAGACTGCGGGATTTCGGTCTGTGTCCCATCTGGATATCGTACTTTATAAAGAAGCCGGAATTGTTTATCTTGCTTGACTTCCTGAACAATACCAGGAGCAAGAGGGATCAGTTCTTTCACCGGGCCGGTGAGAGACATGCCCCGGTTTTTCAATATGAAAAAATTCCCTCGTAAGACAAGATGATTGATGCACATCCCCCAAAATTCAGGAGTTGTTTGCCATTCGTTAGGCTGGTCATGCAACATGAAATAGAGAGGATCATCAATGAGCTTTGTTCTATTTACTCCGTCCGTCTCCATAAGATGACAAGGTAAAGTTCCGATGACTCTTGAAAGAGCATTGACGCACGAATAGACAGTCGCTTGTCTCATCGCTGTTTCAGAGGATACCAACACCCCAGAAGAAGTAGAGCTACCGCCGAAGCCTGTTAGAATCATTCGCTCAAGTTCTTGGGGCGTTAATGCTTTCGGTCGCGCCATCCGTGAGACAATTCCCATTACTCATCCCTCATCAAATAACCAATCGCCATGAGCAGAACCCCGCACACTATCAGAGCAACACCTTCCCCCCACTTGAGATACAGACCATAGCCAAGCATACCAAGACCACCGAAGACGAAAAAGTCCCTTACGTCAAAAACCCCATAAGCCTTTGACGAAAGGGCTTTGATACCTTGTAGGAATCTCTCAATTGGTTTTATCATGGCGTGATTATCTTCCCTTTTTTTACGAAATAAAAATAATATTTGTAAAATCTGGAAAGTATTTTTGACTAAATTTGTAACTACTTGATATCAGGCATATTTATTTTTTCCGAAAAGTGAAAAAAAGCTTGACATACCTAATCGCTTAGCGTATTATTGAGACAAACAAAGGGGAGGTAAGAAAAATGAAAAGCATGGAAGTAAGGGGTACATACACAGACCCACAAGGACGGAAATATATCACGATTAATGGTTGCCGGATATATGACCGTGAAGTACGTGAGGCCTTTAGGACAGAAATACAAACTGAAAAAGAGGAGGAAGGGAAATGAAAATAATACCACAAGATCATCAATTAACAGGATTTGCAGAAGCATGTTTCGACACAAATAGTGTGCCGGAACTTATCGAGGCATTGTTGGAGCAGTCCGCATACAAAGAAGATTGCAAACAATGGGGTATTACGCCCATTCAATGGATGGAAGCCATTAAAAAAGCCCTTGAATGCCGCCTCTATCAGATGGAAGATACAACCGGTGAATTAAGTAAACTGGCAGCAATCCTGGGCCGCAAAGGAGGCTCCGTGAAATCAGAAAGGAAGGCCGCCGCGTCCCGCGAGAACGGGAAGAAGGGTGGGAAGCCGAGGAAGGAGGTAACAAAATGAACGAAGACCGATTCCAAAAATGCGATAAGTAACACCACGGCGGGGTTTCGGCCCCGCCTTTTTCATTCCACCACCGGCCTTGATTTTAGAGCCTCTTCCCGGGGTATCCTTATCGTCCCCCCTTTCTTTACGGCCTGTATAACTCCCTGATCAATCCAAGAATAAATGGTAGAGACAGCTACAGACCAGTAGTCGGCAACTTCATCAGGCCTTAACAACGGCTTGTTTGGTAGTTTGGTCATTAAGCCTCCCTACTAAGTGTGCCGATTTCCATGCCATCTTCAAGAACCATAACTTTTACATCGTATCCATAGTCCTTGATTGTTCCCCGAACGGCATTCTTGATATTTATGCGGCCCACGTCCGATAGCTTACCACCATACCGCAGGACAACAATATCACCGTCCTTTACGTCAAGTTTCTGCATCGACTGAAGCCAGTTGACACTCTGCTCCATCTCTGACAACATCGGCTCTATTACTTCCTTCACCTGCTCATTTGATACCCTTGGCCTTAGAAAGTTAAACATATTTCCTCCTCTTCAAACTCCATTATCTTAAAAGATTGCTTTTGCTCTTCCTTTAATGTCTCATAATAAGCCTTGGCCACACCAAGCGGCCCCCATAGGATAATACCATTATCAGACATCAATTCCTCATTCCAAAGTCCGTAAAATCTCATTCCTCTCTCCTTTCAAAAAGCAACATTTTCGAGTATTTCTTCTTTCGACATACCCCTCAAGATAGTAGCGTTTCCTTTACGCTTTTTTATCTCTTCTGGGGTAAGGTTTTCATGGGGGCAATATCCATAAAGGCCAAACGATTGATTGCAGTTATGGCATAAAACCCTAAATCCTTCTGGAAAATTGTTTTTTATTAACCATCTATGAAAACTTTTTGTGCCCAGAGATGCTCTATGAACCCTTCCCCCACCATTAATATGATCTATAGCCAAAAATTCATAATGTGATTCTCCACAACAAGCGCATTTCCCCCCATAATGTTCTATACATTTCATGCGCTTGTCTCTTCTGTCTTTTGCAACACGGGCATTATTTTTTTCTTTATTTTTTAAATGCCAATCATGAGAGTATTGATCTCTGCGTTTTTTGTATTCGGGATCATGTTTATATTTTTTATGATATCTTTTTCTTACATCTTCGGTATGGCACATCTTGCATATTGTGTGATGCCCGTCCTTTTTCCTTTGATTTGAATAAAAATCATCAATAGGTTTTTCAATGCCGCATTTAGTGCATACCTTCATGTTTCTCTCCCTTTCAGCACGTTCTCAATTATCACCCGCGCCATTTGCGCCACTGGTCGGCTTTCCTCTTCAGCCTTCTTCTTTAAAGCTTTGTGGGTATCCTCTTTTAATACGATCGTAATAGGATGCTTTTTCATGATTTTCCCCTGTTTTTTTATTATATTTTATATTAGGATGAATGTAATGTCAATCTTTATTTTTAGTTATAATCAAAAAGCTATAGAAGCCAAGATCTCAGCTTTTGTCATGCCTTCATAAACAGACTCTTCATGGTGTTGGAGTGCT
Source organism: Deltaproteobacteria bacterium (assembly GCA_019314005.1). The sequence goes on from JAFDAE010000022.1 coordinate 26,956, forward strand.
CGCCCTATCCCCATAATCATGGCTACGACTCCATCTATCTTATTTTCGTTTTTCTGTTTAGTGGGGTAGTAGTACTTTACCGGTCCAGTATTTCTGCCCTGTCTCTGGACCACATTTCCCATCATCCATGTTAAGACAGGATCTCCAGCATGCCATAATTTATTATCGTAAATAAGACCTTCTGTTTCTTTCATTGGTTCCGACATAAGCGCCGGGCCTTGGGTGATCTCAATACACCGTTCCGCCCCTAACCAATCCATGACATTGTTGACAAGATAGGTGGCTTCTTTCGGATCAAAAGCCAGCTCAAAAATAGGATGATTTGCGTTTATTTCTTTCAGGTCGTCTTCGATATACTTGAAGTCAGTCCGGGCGCCAGGGGTAGAAGTAATATATCCTCCTTTTTCCCATTTGTCGTAATGCTCATTTCCGGCCAGTTGTATTGTCTCTTCGGGGAGATAGTGCCGAGCAAACACAACATAGCCATTCACATATACCCCACTGATTTTTCTCTGATGTTCGAAGATCAATACCAGAGAAGAGATATCAATCTTCGAAGCAAGGTCGAAGGCAACATAACAGGTCTGCCCCTTGAAATCTTCTAACTTCAAAGACTCGTCTTTACACGCTTCCCACTTGACCATATTCATCCAAGCCTTACCAGCATTCCTCCACTGATTCAGGTGCATACACAGATTGATGTTCTGCTTAGAGACGTCTGTCATGGCTTCATTATATTTCCGGTGAAGATAGTCTTTGTTGATCGACACCCCATAGTTTGGATTTGCCTTTTTCCAAACTTCAAAATCCTTGAAATCATCATCAGGAGAGATGGTAAAAAGAATCGCAAAGAAGGTCTCATCCTCTATTGTCTTTTCAAGAACCTTTATCGCTTGGAGATATAGATCATAACAAGGGCTTGAGGTATCCGTCCCCGCAGTCGAAATAACAAACATCATAGGCTGTTCTCTTGCACCCATACCTGTGTTCATGTTGTCGAACTGCTCACTTGTTTTGTGCTCGTGGTACTCATCAATAATAGCGCAATGAGGGCTTGATCCAAATCCGGGCTTGCCGATAAGAGGTTCAAAACGGGACATATCAGAAAGACGATATATACTCGTAGGGTTTCGGGGGTTCCCGGAAAGAGAAAGATCGAAGTGATCACGTAGGTCTTTATTCCTGTTTGCCATTTGCCAAGCCGGGCGGAAGACTTCAAGAGCTTGCTTCTCTGATGTGGCTCCTGAATAAACCTCGGCGCCTTTCTCTCCATCGGCGGCTAACATGTAAAGTCCTGTATCTGCTCCAGTTACACTTTTCCCGTTCTTCCGAGGCTCCAGAATTAACACTGTATTGAATCTTCTCAATCCATCAGACTTTTTTACCCATCCCCAGATACAACATCGCTTAAAAATCTGGTAAGGTTCAAGCTTTAGTCTCTGCCCTGCCCACTTTCCCTTGACATGGTGTAACTTTTCACTGAATGCACACCGTTTATTGGCTTTTTCCTTGTCGAATTTGTAAGGGAATTCCTTCGTTTTCGCTCGTTCCAAATCATCAAGGTGTCTCTGACATGCAGCTATAACATAGGGACCCGCAGGGATTTTGCCGGAGGTAATGTCATTGCAGTATTTTAGAGCTGTTTTTGTGTAGTCGGTCATCTAAAATCCTTCAAATTCATTCTTCTTTTCTGTACTCTTGCCGGTTCCGAATTTCAAACCATCCACATGTGTTAATCCCATTGCCGCAAGTAAGGACTGGGCATGTCGAAGAGCCTTCTCTCTTAACTTAGATGCTGGATGTTCTTTAATAATAGCATCTCCGAATGAGTTTGAGGTTTTGTAAGTTGCTCCCTCGTTCTCAATCGTCTTGTCGCATTCTTCCACTTCACATAACCTTTGAGCACACATTGTCTGTACCTCTGTATAAGAAGCTGTTGCCCTACTTCCAAGCCTCTCTGTAAGAATGTTGAAGATTTGCTTTTCTCGTTCTGATAGAGCTTTCGGTGGAATGGGTTTTTGAGCAGAGACCTCTGGTTGCCCTTTATCTCGACATGCTTGATATGTTCCTTTTGCTTTTTTAACGTCAATCGGAATGATTTTTCTGCCTTGCATTATTATCTCCCAATTTTATGTTTTATTTTGCACTCGTAAAAAGATGGG